>CAMATV010000127.1 GCA_945861235.1 Opitutus sp. GAS368 | reverse complement strand
CAGGAGGTCATGCCGTGGTCGGAGACGATCACGAGGTTCGGCGCGACTCCTGCCGCGTGCAGACGGGCGGAGAGGGTGCCAACGCGGGCGTCGAGGAGTTTGATCGCGGCGATGAGCTGCGGCGAATTCGGACCATGGCGGTGCCCGGCGGTATTGGTTTCTTCGAGGTAGAACGTGACGACGGCGGGGCGTTGCGCGGCGGGCAGGCGGAGCCAGGCAACGAGTTCATCGAGGCGTTGCTCGAAAGAAGTGCCGGCGTAGTCGTAGGGTTTCCAATACGTCGGGCGCAGGCCACCGATCTCGGCTTCGGAGCCGGGCCAGAATGAGCAGGCGCTCGCGCGGCCCTGCTTAACGGCGGTGATCCAGATCGGCTCGCCGCCCCACCAGCGGGGGTCGCGGGCGGAAGCGGATTGGTTGTAACGAAAGATCGAACCCAGAGCGGAATCGAAGAACGTGTTATTGATGATCCCGTGATGCGCAGGATAGAGGCCAGTGACGATCGAGGTGTGGTTAGGAAAAGTGTTGGAGGGGAAAACGGGGATGAGGCTGCGCGCGGTCACGCCTTCGCTCATGAGCCGACGCAGGTGCGGCGTCTCGGCCGGATGGAGCGCGCCATAGTCCCAGCGGAAACCGTCGAGGGAAATCAGGACGAGCGGCGGCGGCTCGGCGGCGGAGTTCGCGAGAGTGCCGATCAACGCGACGGCGAGCGCGAGGACACGGCGCAGCATCATCGGCGGAGCGTGACGATAGTGGCACCCCACGAGCCGGAGTGTGCGTCGCCGAGGCGGTAGGTCTGGACGTGCGGCGAGCGTTGCAGCAAGGCGTGCACCGTCGTGCGGAGCGTGCCGATGCCTTTGCCGTGGACGATGCGCACATCGCGTAAACCGAGCGCGCCGCACTCCGCGAGATAGGCTGGAATCAGTTCACCGAGATCGCCGGGCCTAAAGGTATGCAGATCGAGTTCGCCGGTAATCGGCAGCGGCACCGGCGCGTCGGGCGAAAGCTCGGAGGCCATCGGGCACCACTCAGGGCTTCGGCTCGGAGGCGGGCGCAGTCGGCGGAGCGACCGGAGGAGTCGCAGGTGGAGTGACGTCGGGAGTGGCGACGTCGATCGCGGCGACATCGGGCGCGGGGGCGTCGATCGCGGCGACCTCGATCCCAGGCGCTTCGGAGCCCGGAGGACTCACCGCGGCGGACGAAGCGCCATCTGCCGCCGGCTCGTCCGGCGGCGAGGTTTCCGACGCGGCGGAGCCCGAGGGACCGGCTTCGCTACCGTCGTGGCCGTAGTGCGGATCGCTATGATACGGATCGTCGTGGTAATCCGCTGCGGGCATGAGTTCCGGAGTCGGGGAGGCCGCGGGGAGCGCTGGCGGTGGAGTATATTTATTCTGTTCGTCCTCATCGAGCGCCCGTTTGAACTCTTGCTCGACTCCGCTGGCGGCTTTCTTGAATTCGCGAATGGATTTGCCGAGGCCCCGCGCAAATTCAGGGAGCTTTTTGCCACCGAACAGCACGAGGACAATAATGAGGATCAGCCCCATCTCGGGACCGCCAATGCCTTCGATAAATGCTAAGGGTGAGAGTGACAAAGCCATGGCAGAAATCTGAGGGGTGATTGCAGAAAATGTAACCGCTAAAATCGCCGGTTAGCTAACCGCGATGCTGACGACGAATTTTTGCGTTTCGCCCGGGGCGACGAAGTGCAGCCCGACCTTGTGCTCGGCGGCATTGGGCGGCCCCATCCACGGCTCGACGCAATAAAACGGCGAATCATCAGCGAGTGTCCACGTGACAAAGCATGCATCGGACGGCGGGACGGGCGCGGTGCCGAGCTGAACCGAGATATCGCCCGGACGACCTTTTTCGCCGAAGACAACGGCCTGACCGCGGAGGCCGGTGTGAAGGGTGTCGATCAGCGCTGGGTTATCCAAGGGCTCCTCCGTTTTGAGCTGAGGACCGGTGATGAGACCACCGGTGGCATCCTGTTTCAGGCGTTTCGTCGCGGGAATGCGAATGACGTAGTCGCTGCGGGTAAGTTCGGCGCTCCAAGGCAGCTTGAAATAGAAATGATGCCCGGCACTCCAGGGCAGCGGGGTGGCGCCCAAATTTTTCAGGGCGAATTCGCACGAGAGGCCGACCGACTCGAAGCGATAGGCGACGGTAAACTCGTAGTCGAAGGGATAGACGGCGCGCGCCTGGTCGTCCGGGACGAATTGCGCGACGAAGCCGCGCGCATCCAGCCGCGTGACCTGAAACTCACCTTGGCGCGCGATGCCATGCATGGGGATGGCGCGCTTCACGCCGTCGGCGGCGCGCCAAGCATGAATTTCGCCGCGGTCGAAGGAGCGGGCGTTGAACGGAAAAAGGATGGGGTTGCCGCCGCGGACCTTGGCGATCTCCGCAAGGTCGGCATCCTCGGGCCAGTAGAGAACGTCGCGCACCGAGCCGTCTCCGAGAGTGATGTTCCAATTCATCAGGCGCGCCCCTTTTTCGGGCACAGCGAGAAAAGTGGAATTGCCGACCCGCCAGCGGGTGAGGGTCTGGCCTTGATAGGAGATTTTTTCCATCGATCTGCGAGTAAGTGGCAGGGCGGGACTCGCGCAAATTTTTTCGCGCCCCGGGCGGTTTGCGCCTCTCGCCACCCTGAATCGTCGCGGTGCCGAAGCTCAGCGCAGCTCGATCGCGAGCGCACCGCGGACGTTGTGCGGCGGGGCGCTGGGGGTGAACTGCTTTCCTGAAAAATCGATCCGGATATTTTCTTGGGCCGACGCGTAGATGTAGACGGGGCCGGCTTTGTTGAAGGAGGCCGTTTCGCCCTTCGCCAAAGTCGTCGGAGGCAACACCACGTCGCCGTAGCTGTTGTCCTGGTTTTTCACCCAGACCTGCACCCGCACAGCCTCGAGCGCCGTAATGACGGCGCGGGTACCGACGGCGGGCTGGGTGGCCACCGGCGGCGGCGCGGGCGCGGCGGCCGCAGCCGGCTTGGTGCTGCGTCCGCTCACCAACGAGGAGACGAGCCAGACCGCGAGCAATGCCGCGACCCCCGCGAGGGCCCATTTCACGTAGCGAAAAATCACGGCCGGATCGGGGCCGGACGGGAGGCTGCTGCTTCCGCGCGGATAGCGAGGCTGCGCGCGCGCCGGTTCGGCGGACGAGGCACCTTCGTCGGGGGGAGCGGCGCGATCACTCAGTTCACCCGCGCTGGCGACCGAGATGTCGATCCGGCTGTAAGCATCGCGACTGGGCTGACGGGGGCGCGCCTCGCCGCTCCCGAGGGCCGAATAGTCGCTGAGCACCCGGTCGCCGGGGAGCTTCAGAAAATTGGCGTAGTTGCGCAGAAATCCGCGCGTGTAGATCTCGGTGAGACCGATGTCGAAGTGGTTACCTTCGAATTTCTGCAGGTAGTCCCCGCGAATTTTAGTCGCCTCGGCGGCCTCGCGAATGGAAATACCTTTTTTTTTGCGCGCCTCCTCGAGGCGTTCACCGATAGTCTGCATGGGGATGGGTTAGGGTGTTGGAACCGAAAGGGGAAGAAGGAACTGCGCGGGGTTGTTCACAACGAGTCGAGATCGACGAGGATCTCGCGCGGACTGGAGCCGTTTTCCGGACCGACGACGCCCTTTTCTTCCATGAGATCCATAATGCGGGCAGCGCGATTGTAGCCGATCCGAAGACGGCGTTGAATCATCGAGGTCGAGGCGCGTTTGGTGGACTTCAGCACTTCGATCGCCTGCGCGTAGAGCTCACCGTCGTCCCCCATCGCTTCGTCATCACCCTCCTCATCATCTTCGTCTTCATCTTCCTTCGCAGCGCGGTCGATCTGCTGCTGGACCGACTGAGCATAGTGAGGCGGACCGTTTTTCTTGAGGAACTCGACTATCTCCATGACTTCCTCATCGGAGACGAACGCGCCTTGAGCGCGCACGAGGCGCGAGGTGCCGGGGGGGGAGAACAGCATGTCTCCGCGACCGATCAACGTATCCGCGCCCTTGGTGTCGAGAATGGTGCGGGAGTCGACCTGCGACGCGACCTGGAAGGCGATGCGCGACGGAAGGTTCGCTTTGATCACGCCGGTGATGACGTTGACCGAGGGGCGCTGGGTCGCAATGATAAGGTGGATACCGGCCGCGCGGGCGAGTTGAGCGAGGCGCGCGATGCTCGTCTCGATTTCGGCCGGCGCGACCATCATGAGGTCGGCGAGCTCGTCGATGATCGCGACGATGTAAGGCAAGCGCTCGGGAATTTCGAGACCATCGTCGGCCGCGAGAGGATCGACGCCGGTAAGGGCACCTTGGGCGTCGGCCGGAGGGAACGGCGCATTTTTCTTGCGGGTATTGAACCCGACGATGTTGCGGACATTGACCTTCGCGAACTGCTGATAGCGCTGCTCCATTTCTCCGAGCAGCCACTTGAGCGCGCCGGGCACTTTCTTCGGCTCCGTGACCACCGGGATGAGCATATGAGGCAGGGAATTGAAAATTTTCAATTCCACCACTTTCGGGTCCACCATAATCAGGCGCAGATCTTTCGGGCTCTTTGAATACAGGATCGAAGCGACGATGGAGTTGATACAAACGGATTTGCCCGAGCCAGTGGCGCCAGCGATGAGCAAATGGGGCATCTTCGACAGATCGGAAATGAGCGGACGACCGGAGACATCTTTGCCGAGTGCGATCGGAATCTCCGCCTTCGCGCTGGCCCAGTCTTCACTCTCCAGCAGTTCGCGCATGCCGACGGGCGTTGGGTGCTGATTGGGCACTTCCACACCGACCGCGGCTTTGCCGGGAATGGGCGCGAGGATCCGCACCGACTGCGCGCGCATCCCGAGGGCGATATTTTTATCGAGGCCGGCGATTTTTTCAACGCGCACACCAGGGGCTGGGACCACTTCGTAGCGGGTGATGACGGGACCGACGTGAATCTCACCTAACGTCACTTCCACGCCAAATTCACTGAGGATGCGCAGGAGATTCTCGGCGTTGGTGCGATGCTCCTGCTCGCTGTTGCCGATGCCGGGCTTGGCCTGCTCCTTCAGCAGGCTGAGCAGAGGAAAGTGATAGGTGGCGTCGTCGCTCTGGGGGAGACTGATACGCGCGGCCTTCTTGGGCTCTTCGGGCTTGATGATATTGAGCTCGTGGCCGGTGGCGACGGCGAGGGCCTTCTGGCTGGTCGCGACTGGACTGACTGGCACCGCGGCAGAAGGTGCATCGAGGGTTCCGTTGGCGAGTTTGAAGGCCGGCCCGACCTTTGGCTCAGGCTTCCCGGGCGGAGGCGGTAAAGGAGCGGCGGGAGGCTTGGCGGGCGCGGCACCGTCGGTGGCGACCACCACGGAGCGGGGTGCGGGCGGCTTGGTGAGCGGCTCCTCGGTGGATTTGGGCACGAAGGTCTGCTTGCCGCTCGGGCCCACATTCATCGGCGGCTGGGTGAGGCCTGCATGGGCAGCACCAACGGCGGCAGCCGCGGTTTTTTGCCTAGCCTGAAGCTGGCTTTCCTTCGCGCGCTGCTCAGCGAGGGCCGCCTTCGCTTTTCCACGGCCGGCCCACCACGCACTCAAGGCGGCCATGATTTTTTCAACTTCGGAGCCGATGTCTTTGGTGAAAATAAACAACTGCGCGCCGCAGTAGATCGTGCCCAGCAGGAGTCCCGCCCCAAAGGGCCCCAGTGGCTCGTGGAGCAGCCGATGGTAGAGCGTGACGCCGACGTAACCGCCGGGACCATTCGGGAAGTAGTCGCTGGCCCACTTGGCCTCCTTGAACATCGCGGCGAGCGCGGCGAACGACACGCAGGCAATGATCATCGCGGTGACGCGCGTGCCCGTCAGGTGCTTCGAGGCGCGCACCGCCACATAGAGCATCCAGCAAAGAAATACCGGCAGCAGCCACGTGCTCATGCCCACAGCGTAGAGGAGCGCCCAAACGGCGTTGGCCCCGATCCAGCCGACGGGATTCTTCAGCACCGGCGCGGTCGTGGGAAACGTGCTTTGCGCCGGATCGTAGGCGACCAGCGCGACCGTCAGGAATACCCCGAAGACAAAGCAGGCGACCGCCGATGGCCAGTGTGGACGATAGCGTGGCGCTTGGAAGGAGGGTCCGTCGTTTGAGTTTGAAGTCTCGGGCTTGGGCATTTGTGTGGGCCGTCGGATTGGATGCGGAGTGCACGCTAACAAGAGAGCCGGTCAATTGTAAATGCCTCGGAGAATTTTTCACACCAAACTCGTAAACCCGCCATGCGCGATCTGCTCCGCTTTGAACCCATCTACCAAGAACGCGTCTGGGGCGGTCGTGCGCTGGAGTCCGCCTTGGGGCGCAGCCTACCGTCGGGCGCACCCATCGGCGAGAGCTGGGAGATCGTCGATCGCACGGAAGCGCAATCGATCGTCGTGGGTGGTCCGTTCAACGGCCAATCGCTCCGGAGCCTGCTCGCGCAACACGGTGCCGACGTGATGGGCCCGCGCTGGCCGGCAGGAAAACCGTTTCCCCTTCTGGTGAAATGGCTCGATTGCCGCGAGCGCCTCAGCCTGCAAGTCCACCCGCCCGCCGCGGTGGCCGCTGAACTCCGTGGTGAGCCCAAGACGGAGAACTGGTACATCGCCCACTCGGCACCCGAGGCGCACTTAATCGTCGGCCTCACGCGCGGCGTCACGCGCGCGCAGTTCGAACGCGCGATTGGGGACAACACCGTCGAAGCGTGCGTGCATCACTTTCGAGTGGCGGCCGGCGATTCCATTCTCGTGCGCAGCGGGCAAGTGCACGCGATCGACGCCGGGATTTTGATTTTGGAGATCCAGCAAAATTCCGACACCACTTATCGCGTTTACGACTGGGGCCGGGTCGGGCTCGACGGGTTGCCACGTCAGCTCCACGTCGGACAATCCCTGCGTTCGATCGACTGGAACGACTTCGAGCCCACGCCGGTGCGGGCCACCCCCACGTCGGGGATGATCGCCGATTGCCCGGAATTTGCCATCCGCCGTGTCGTGCTCGGGGCCGGCGAGCGCCTACATCTGCGGGCCGGCGAGCAGCCGCGGCTCGTGAGTGTGGTGAGCGGCACCGTGCGGACCTGTCTGGAGAACGGCACGGGCAGCCGCCCCGCGGTTGGGCAGAAAGTGGTGCGCGGCGAAAACCTCCTGCTCCCCTACTGCGGGGCATTTACGTTGAGTGCCGAGTCGATGGCAATTTTGCTCATCACGGAAAATTTCTCGGGATGAGCCCAGCGGCGCCACGGGACCCGGGCCGAAGACGAGGCAGCTGCCTGCTGAAGCTGCTGGCGCTGTTGACCGTGCTCGGGGCCGTGACCGCGCTCGGGTGGATGCTGCTTTTGCCCGTCGTAGTCGTGGCGCAGCTTCGCGAGCGGACGGGTTTCGACGCGACCGTCGAGAGTCTTTCCTGCAACGTCTTTTCTGGCCGAATTGCGGTGCGCGGCTTGGTCGTGAAAAACCCGGCGAGCTTCCCGCTCGGCGACTTCCTAGAACTGCGTGCTTTTTCCGCGGAAGCCGATGTGGGGGCGCTCTTCTCCGACCGGTTGGTTTTCGACGTCCTCACCGTGGATGTCCGCAAGGTCACGCTGGTCCGGCGAGCCGACGGCAAATCCAACGCCGAAGTATTGCAGGCGTCACTGTTCGGCACGCCGGCTACGGCGGTGCCCACCTCCGGCGCAGCGAGCACGCCGGACGCCCCTCCTGCGCGATCCTTCCTCATCCGCCGCTTATCGCTGCGTTTTGATCACCTGGTGATCGCGGACCACTCCGGCGGGAAACCGACGGTGCAGGAGTTTCCACTCGGGCTCGACCAACGCTACGAAAACGTCACCGACACTCAACAGCTGCTCGTACCGGACGTCCTGCGTCGGGTCGGCGCGGTCAATCTGGGCCCCTTGCTGGGCCCACTGCTACCCGGGAATTTCGGTCAGGCTCTGGGGAAAGCGGCACTGGAGGCTTCAGCCCGCGGCGGAGATTTGCTCAAGGACGCCGGGCAGACGGCCACCGACTTTTTCAAGGGCCTGCGGGAGAAACTTGAAGAAAGCAAAAAGCCGTAGTTTAGTCCGCTCCCTTTTGCATTATGACCGAGCCTGAAATCACCGAACCACTCACTCCAACTGAGCCCGCCGTCGCCGACGCGGCGAAGACTCCGGCCGTGCCCGGACCCGCAGCCGCGCTCTCCGTAGAAGCCGCCGCCCAAATCGCCGCCGCCAAGCAGGAGACCGCCGCCAATCTCGATCGCTACGTGCGTTCGGTCGCCGACCTCGAAAATTTCCGTCGTCGCACCGTGCGGGAGAAAGACGAGCTTCGCCTCTTTGCCGCCTCCCG
>CAMATV010000126.1 GCA_945861235.1 Opitutus sp. GAS368 | reverse complement strand
GCCGTCATGAAGCCCAGACTCAAGGCCACGGAAAAAATCCCCATCGCCAGATTCAACCGGCCGCGAAACCACTGGCCGACCATCGTGACACTCACCACCGAAAGCGCGCTCTGACCGAGGCCGCGCGATAACACGAGTAGGCCAAACATGGCCGCCACCCCGGTCGTCACACTCATCGCCAACACGACCAGCCCCAACAGCGCGGCAATCGCGGTCAGCACGATCCGAGTGCCGATCTGATCCTGCAGGCGACCGACGCCGACGCAGCATAACGACCCGAGCAGCGTCGCCCAAAGATTCATTTCGGCGAACGTCACGCGGTCGAGCTGCAGATCTTCTAACAACGACTCCGTGATCAGGCCCAACCCCTGCGTCCGACCCGGGAGCGTCCCCACCATCGCGAGCGCCGCGAGGCCGACCACGACCCAACCATAGTAGAACCGCGTGCGCGACAGCAGCGCGGGCAAGCGGGAGAAGAGGGCGGCAGCTTGAGTCATGAGTGGGCGGGCGGGACGTTGGGGCGCGCAGGAAAGTGCGCGGAGTTGCTCGCTGCAAACCTTTCAGTTGCGGCAAGACCGACACCCCGCACGCTTTCGCCGGTCGCCCTATGTACGCGTTAAAAATTCTCACCCGCTTTGCCATTCTCGGACTCGTTTCATTTTGCAACAGCGGCGTCGCCCAAGAGGCGAAGCCCTTCGCTGGTCTGACGTTTCACGCCGCCCCGAAGGCGTTGCCCGCGGGCGCGATCACCGCCGATTGGCCGCACTTCCTCGGCCCGAAACACGACGCCACGAGCTCCGAGACCAAGCTACTCGGCATTTGGCCGGCGGGCGGACCGAAGAAAATCTGGGAGCTGACTACGGGCGAGGGCTACGCCTGTCCGGTCTTTTCCGCCGGTCGACTCGTTTATTTTCACCGCGTCGACGGCAAGGAAACCGTCGACTGCCTCGATCCGGAAACGGGTCGGCGTTTTTGGCGTTTCGACACTCCCGTCGCGTATCAGGATCGCTACGGCTTCAGCCCTGGGCCGCGCTCCAGCGCGGTGATTGACGGTGATCGCATCTACGTCGCGGGCGTGACCGCGCTGCTGCATTGTCTCGATCTCAAAACGGGAAAACTCCTCTGGCGCCGCGACCTGACCGCGGACTACCAAATCCCCCAATATTTTTTCGGCTACGGCCCGACGCCCTTCGTGTGGAAAGATCGGGTGATCGTGAATGTCGGCGGCAAGGCGCGCGACGAAACCTCGGGCACCTGCGTCGCGGCGTTCGACAAGCTCACGGGGAAAACGCTCTGGGAAGTCGAAGACACCTGGGGCGCGAGTTACGCTTCGCCCATCGTCGCCACGATTCGGGGACGCGAGGTCGCGCTCGTGATCGCCGCCGGCGATAGCCGTCCGAGCGCCGGCGGGTTGCTCACGATCGATCCGCAAACGGGCAAAGTTTACGACCGCTTTCCGTGGCGCGCGAAAGTCTTCGAATCCGTGATCGCGGGCACGCCGCTCGTCGTCGACTCGACGCGCGTCTATATTTCCGAAACCTATGAGAAGGGCGGCACGTTGCTGGAGTTCGACGAGAACCTGAAATCGAAGCAGCTCTGGACGCAGCGCGGCTTCGGCCTGCACTGGATGATGCCGCTGCAAATCGACGGCCACCTTTACGGCTTTGCGGGCCGCAATCCGCCCGACACCGAGTTCAAGTGCCTCGAGGTGGCCACGGGAAAAATTTTGTGGAGCGACGACACGCGTTTCCAAGAGTCCGGTCGCACGCAGAGCTTTTTTCGCGCGAGCCTGCTCCAAGCGGGTGAACGCATCTTTTGTCTCGGTGAGGACGGCCTGTTAGCCGAGTTCGCACTCACACCGAAAGGCACCGTGACGAAACAGCGCGTGCGCCTGTTTCAGGCTGCGTCGACGTGGACGCTGCCCGCCCTGCACCGCGGGCTCCTCTATGTCGTGCATAATGAGCGCGACGCGCTCAGCGGGTCCCCAGCGCGGTTGATCTGCTATGATTTCCGCGGGGAGTGAGCGGTGCGGATATCGTAACACGAAATCGTATCGAGGTAGCGCAGGTAGAGGCGTCCGTCGGAGATCACGGGATGGGCCCACGCGTTGCGGTCGCGGGCCTCGGCCAAACGGAAGCGGCCGCGCACCGCGAATGCGTTTTCCGTCGGTTCCAGCAGCAGCATCCAGCCGTCCTCGGCGAGGGTGTAGAGCCGGCCGTCGGCATACAGGACGCAGCCCTTGAGGAATTCGGTGGTCTCGTAGAGGAGTTCACCGTTGCGCGCATCGATGGCCTGCCAGCTGCCGCGCCGCGAATAGGTCGAGCCGTAAAGCCGCCCATCGACGTGAACCACGCCGCCTTGGCAGGTGTCGAGCGGGGTTGTCCACGCGTCGGCTACCCCGACCGGCTGACCCGCCCCAGTCGGCGCGAGCAATCGATAGAGTTGGCCGGGAGAGCCGTGCGGCGCGGCCATGAATACTGATTCGCCGACCAGGACCGGCGAACTCGCCAGTACCGAGTACGACGTGGGGCGCGGGCGGGTCCATTGCAGGACGCCGCTGTCGGCGTCGGCGCAATAAAGTTGGCGTTGGGTGCAACCGATCAAGAGCCGCCGGCCGACGAATTGCACCAGAATCGGGGCCGCATACGTGGCGCTTTCGAGTTTGTTCGCCGCCGGATCGAGCTGGGGAATTTTCCAGACAACCGCTCCCGTGCGGGGTTCGAGCGCGACGATCATGGCGTCGCGTCCACCGGCCGTCGCATACACGGCGCGTTCGTCCACGAGTAAGCATTCGCTGAATCCCCAAGTGATATTTTCCGAGCCAAAGCTCTTCAGCAAATCCACGGACCACACTTCTTGGCCGTTCGCGGCTTGGAGGCAGGTGATGCGACCGTGGGCGTTTTGGAGGTAGAGGAGCCCGTGGCGGTAGGTGACGGACGTGCGGGCACCTTGATATTGGTTGAGCCACGCGTCGCCGTGGCGCACCGACCACAAGAGCTTCCCGCTGAGATCGTAGGCGAGCACCCGGAGCTCGGCGTCGAAATCCCCCGTCACGTAGAGGCGACCCCCGCCGATAATCGTCGAAGAAAAACCGCGCCCGGCACCCTTGGCCGACCACAGCAACTTCGGCCCGCCTGCGGGCCAGGTCGCAAGCAGCCCGCGCTCGTCACTGATCCCATCGCGCCGCGGGCCGCGAAATTGGGGCCAACCTGCCTCGGGTGAAGCGATGAGCGCTGCCGACGACGCGAACACGGAAACATCGCCCGCGAAGCACGCCCAAAAAATAAGCAGGCGCCACCGCGCGTTCATTGTTCGCCGATGCACCAGAGATACTCTTGCCGCGGTTCCGCCTTTTTGACCCCGCGCAGGTAGATCCGGTCACCGCAGATCGCGGGGGACGCAAACGACTCGTCGCCGAGCTGGTTTTCCGAGAGGCGTTTGAACGCCTGCGGCGTCGCCTCGAACACCGCCGTCGCACCGCGCAGGCTCGTTACGTAGATGCGCGAGCCGAGCATCACGGGCGAGCTAAAGAAATCCTTGTCCACTTTCTCGCGCCAGAGTTCCTCGCCGGTCGCGGCGTTCCAGCAAACGGCGTGGCCGGCGTCGAGGACGGCGAAGACGTGGCCGGCGCGCACGAGCATCGAGGGCACATAAACCTTGGTGTTGTTTTCCCAGGCGATCTTGCCGGAGCCGTCGGCCTCGACGGCCATCGTGTGCAGCTTCGGGTAGCCGCCGCTCACGAAGACGCGGGTGCCATCAGTCGTCGCGGTCACCACGGTCTCCTCGGTTGAGCCCGCGAGCTCCCAGAGTTTTTTACCTGTCAGCGGATCGAGGCTCACGAGGAGCTTGCAGCCGCCGAGCACGAGCTGCGTGCGGCCGGCGACCTTCAGCACCGCGGGCGTCGCGTAGTTCGCGACCTTGGGGCGGGCGTGCTCCCAGAGAATTTTTCCCGTGCGCCGGTCGAGGCCGGCAACCTTGCCGCCACCGCGGTGATCGGAGGCGATGAGCACGACCGACTCGTGGACGACGGGCGAGGCCCCGAAGCCCTGGTGTGCCACGTAGTCATCGACGCGCGTCTGCCAGAGTATTTTTCCCGAAACGTCGAGCGCCGTCGCGTAAATCGCCTTGGCGTGAAGAAACATGATGTGGAGCCGCTCGCCGTCCCAGGCGACGGTCGACGAGGCAGCGGAGGAGACCTTGTGGTTGCCGGATTCGAGCGGGCCGCGATGGACGACGGTTTCCCAGACGGACTTGCCCGTGGTGCGGTCGAGGCAGAGCACGAGCTGCTCTTGCGTGGCGGGGTCGGCCGTCGCGACATAAACGCGACTGCCGACGACGGTCGGCGAGCTGTGCCCGCGCCCGCGAATCGGCGCGCGCCAGATGATGTTTTCCGTTTCGCTCCAGGTCGTCGGCACGTTTTGGCCGGCGGCTGCGTGGCCGTCGGCCGTCGGTCCGCGCCAGCCGGGCCAGTCGGCGGTAGTCGCGGCTGAAGCGGCCAATGAGCCGAGCATAAACGAGAGCGCAATGAACGCGGGATAAATTTTCATCGGGAGTGGGTAAGAGAAGCGTTGGTTGATTTGGATGGCTACGGCAAGCGTTCGCAACGTGGTGCTGGCGACTGAATTCTCTTTGACCGCGGATCCTCCGTCTCGTGTGCTTCGTCAAGTGCTCTCACTCATTACAGCGCCCTCCTCCATTACCCCATGAAATTCTCTCCCCACGCCGCCCTTCTGATTTTGGTCTCGACCACGTGCTTCGTCGTCCAAGCGGATGCCCAAGAGTGGACCCGCTTCCGCGGCCCGAACGGCACGGGTATCAGCACCGCCAAGGGCGTTCCGGTTACCTGGGCGGAAAACGGTTTTGCTTGGCGCGTGCCGATCGCCGGCGCGAGCCACTCGCAGCCGGTCGCTTGGGGTGACCGGTTGTTCTTGTTGACCGCCCTCGATAACGGAAACGAGCGCGCGATCATTTGCGTGCGCAAATCGGATGGGAAGGAATTGTGGCAAAAGAGTTATCCGCTGCCGATGGCGCGCTTGGGCAATAAAAACACCGGCTACGCCAATACCTCGCCCGTGGTCGACGCCGAGCGTGTCGTCGCCTGTTTTGTTTCCAACGATCACTTTTGGGTGCGCGCCTACGATCACGCCGGCAAAGAGCTCTGGAGTCGCGACCTGGGGACGTTTGTCGCGCAACATGGCCACGGGGCCTCGCCGATGATTTACGAAGGAAACGTGATCGTGACGAACGATCAGGACGGCGCGAGTTCGGTCGTCTCGCTCGATGCGCGCACGGGCGCGGTGGTGTGGAAGTCTCCGCGCGCGTCCGGTCTCAACCCCAACATTGCGGCTGCTTACTGCACGCCCATCACGCATCAGCGCGCAGACGGAACGGTCGAATTGCTGCTCACGAGCCAGTCGCACGGTGTCTCCAGTATCGATGTACGCACCGGCGCGTTCAATTGGGATTCACCGGTTTTCGACAAACGGATGGTGGCTTCTGCGATCGTAGCCGGCGATCTCGCGATTGGCAGCTGCGGCTCCGGCGCTGGCACGGGCAACTACCTTTCGGCGATCAAGCTCGGCGGTAAGGGCAATGTCGGGGCGACCCACGTCGCCTACACGCTGCGCCGGGCGACGCCCTATGTGCCGACGCCGCTGTTTCACGAGGGACGCCTGTATCTGATCAGCGACGCGGGGTTCGCCAGCGCGATTGAGGCGGCGACGGGCAAGGAAATCTGGTCGGAGCGCCTGCCGCGTGCCGAGTTCTTTAGCTCGCCGGTGTTGATCGATGGAAAGATTTACTGCGCGAGCACCAAGGGCGAGATGATCGTTCTGGCGACCGGCGATACCTTCAAAGAACTCGGGCGCAGTTCCCTCGGCGAAGGCACGCACAGCACCCCGTGTGTCGACGGTGGTCGGATCTACGTGAAGACGTTTACCCACCTTGTATGCATCGCCGGCAAATGAAACCGATCGAGCAATTGGCACTCGTAGCCCTGCTTGTGAGAGCAAGGATTTGTTCGGCATTCGCACTCGTCGCCCTGCTCGTGAAAGCAGGGATTTGTTCGCTGACCAAGGGCGTTCCGTCCCGCCTCTCACGAGGCGGGCTACCCCTGATTGCGCTGCTCACGTTGTCTTCGCTCCGCGCCGATGATTGGCCCATGCTTGGCGGCCGGCCGGACCGCAATATGGTCTCGCGTGAAGTCGGTTTACCCGCCGAGTGGAGTTTCGGAGGAAAAACTCCGGCCAAGAATATCAAGTGGGTCGCTCCGCTCGGTAAGGTCACTTTTTGCGCGCCCGTAATTAGTGGCGGTCGCGTCTTTATCGGCACCGACAACGACTCCAAGGATCACACCGAACAGCGCGGTGTGATGAAGTGTTTTGCGGAGAGCGACGGTAAACTCCTCTGGGCGGTCACCCACGAAAAGCTCCGCAACCCCAGCGAAGACGACGGCACGATTGGCGTCACGTCCACCCCGTGTGTATCCGGCGAGAATGTCTATTATGTGAGCAACCGCGCCGAACTCGTCTGCCTCGCGGCGAGGGACGGCAAACAGATTTGGTCGATTGATATGCGCGCCACCCTCGGCGTAATGCCGAACCAAGCGTCGTCGTCGTCGCCCCTCGTGGTGGACGGACGCGTGTTTATCGTCACCGGCACCTCCGCCGACTACAAGACCGGCAAGGTCAAGAACCCCGCCGCCCCGAGCTTCCTCGCGGTCGATGCGCAGACGGGAAAAGTTTTGTGGCAGGACAACTCGCCCGGTGCCCGCATCATGACGGGCCAATGGGGCTCGCCTGGATACGGCGTCGTCGAGGGCGTGGCGCAAGTTGCCTTCCCAGGCGGCGACGGCTGGCTCTACAGTTTCGCGCCGGCCACCGGAAAACTCCTCTGGAAATTCAACGGCAAGGCGCACGAAAAAACGCTCCCTTCGGGCGAACCGGAGACGCTGTTTCAGTTTCTTGCCGCGCCCGTCTTCGTCGGTGACCGAGTCTACGCCGCCATCGGTGAACCCGAGGCGGGCTCCGGCGCGGGTGCCCTCCGCTGCCTCGACGCCAAGCAGCGTGGTGACGTCACAAAAACCGCCGAAATTTGGCGGCTCGATGGACTCGATTTCAGCGACAGCATTTCGATGCCCGCCGTGCATAACGGCCTCGTTTACGCCGCGGACACGCCCGGCTATCTTTCGTGCCTCGATGCGGTCAGCGGGAAGAAACTGTGGTCGCACGACGTAAAATCCAACATCTGGGGCTCGCCGCTCGTCGCCGATGGCAAGGTTTACATTCAAAGTTCCGAAGGTGCGGTATTTGTGTTCGCCGTCGGCCGGGAGAAAAAACTCCTCGTGACCAATACCCAGCTCCCCGATCTCCAGCACGGCACCGCTGTTGCCGCCAACGGCGTCCTTTACATTACCGGCCAAAACCAACTTTTCGCGTTGGCCGCCGGCAAGTGAAGGCCCGGCATCCGCTGCGGCTGTATCCATTCCACTCATGAGACCTCGCTCCCTGTTCGCCGCATTATTATTGGCCGCCTGTCCGCTGCTCAGGGGTGAAGACTGGCCAGAGTTTCGCGGACCCACGGGGCAGGGGACGTCAACCGCGATCGGACTGCCGACCGAGTGGTCAGCGACCAAAAATGTCACGTGGAAGGTACCCGTGCCCGGCGCGGGTTGGTCGTCGCCCGCGATCAGTGGCGGTCGTATTTTTCTCACGACGGGAGTCCCGAATGCGTCGGGTGGAGTGTCGCTGCGTGCGCTGGCGCTCGACGTGGCGAGCGGGCGGGCGTTGTGGGAAACGGAAGTTTTTTCGGCGACTGAAGCGAGCGTGAAGCCCGTGCACTCGAAAAATAGTCCGGCCAGCCCGACCGCGATCGTCGAGGGAGATCGGGTTTATCTGCACTTCGGCCACCACGGCACCGCGTGTCTGGATCGGGCTGGGAAAATTCTTTGGCGGAACCACTCCCTCCGCTACGATCCGTTGCACGGCAATGGCGGCTCGCCGGCGCTCGCGGGCGATCGGCTCGTGTTCAACTCCGATGGCACGAAGGATCCCTTTGTCGTCGCGCTCGAAAAAGCCACCGGCGAGGTCGCGTGGAAAGTGCCGCGCGGGATCACGGTGAAATCGTATTTTTCGTTCTGCACGCCGCTCGTGATCAGCGTGAATGGACGTATCCAGATGATCACGCCGGGGAGCGGTGCGGTGTGGGCGCTCGACCCGAAGGATGGCCGCGAAATCTGGCGGGTGCGCTACGGCGAGGGCTATTCGGTGGTGCCGCGACCAGTGTTCGCGCACGGGTTGCTGTTTATCGCGACCGGTTTCAACCGCGCCGATCTGCTCGCGATT
>CAMATV010000125.1 GCA_945861235.1 Opitutus sp. GAS368 | reverse complement strand
GAAATGATCGACTATCCTTACACCAACAAAGCCACGCATCAGGCTTGGAAGGACAATGCCACCGACGCGCCGACCGGCCGCGTGCGCAAACTGCTCGATACGGATGGCGACGGCGTTTTCGATCAGAGCTATGTTTTGGCGGAAGGCCTTTCGTGGCCCACGGGGATCTGTTGTTGGAAGGGCGGCGTTTTCGTGACGGCCACGCCGGATATTTGGTATCTCAAGGACACTGATGGCGACCACCGGGCCGACGTTCGGGAAAAAGTGTTTACCGGCTTTCGGAAATACAACGTCCAGGCGGCAATCAACAATCCCCAGTGGAGCCTCGATAATCGGATCGTCATCGCGGGAGCGACGAACGGTGGCACGGTCACGACGGTCGGACACGCGGAGATCAGTCCGTTAAAATTTTTGCGCAACGATCTGCGGATCGATCCGCGCACGGCTAAAATCGAAGCGATCGCCGGGGGTGCCCGCTTTGGCCACGGGCTCGATGATTGGGGCAACCGCTTCCTCTGCAATATTCGCAATCCCGCGCAGCACGTCGTCTTCGACGGCACGCTGGCGGGGAGAAATCCCTACCTCCAAGTGCCCAATCCCGTTTACGACGTGCGTGAATCCGGCGATACGCTGCCGGTCTTGCGGATCAGTCCCTGGGAACCCTGGCGCGATCTTCGGGCGCGTCGCTGGGTGGCGGAGAACCACGGCGGACCGCGCAGCGAGCTCGTGGCGGGCGGGGTTTTTACCTCGGCGGCAGGCGTCACGGTTTATCGCGGGGCCGCCTATCCCGCGGAATATCGCGGTCAGATTTTTACATGCGAAGTCGCCAATAATCTCATCCATCGCCAACTCGTCTCGCCGGACGGCGTGACGTTTAAGGTTGTCGCCGCTGATCTCGATGCAGAGTTCGTCGCAGCGACCGATGTTTGGTTTCGCCCGGTCAATTTGGTCAATGCACCCGACGGCACGCTTCACGTCGTCGATATGTATCGCGAGACCATCGAGCACCCATGGTCGATCCCCGATGACATCCATGCGAAACTCGATCTGGAAAACGGCCGCGATCGCGGACGCATCTACCGGCTCGCGCCACCGAACTTCAAAATCCCCAAACCGCCTCGCCTCGGCTCCGCGACGAGCGCGGAACTTGTTGCGACATTGGCGAACCCCCATTCGTGGTGGCGAGAGACGGCGCAGCGCTTGCTTTTTGAGCGCCAGGATATGGCGGCCGTCGCACCCTTGCGCGAGTTGCTGGCGACGAGTGGCGATGAGCTGGCCCGGTTGCACGCGCTCTACGTGCTCGATGGATTGGCCGCGCTGCGCGAATCAGATTTGCTGAGGGGGCTGAGTGACCGTTTGGCTGGTGTCCGCGAGCACGCGGTCCGCCTCGCGACGCCGAGCGTGGTCGCCTCCGCTGAAATTCGCGCCCGCGTCTCCGCGCTCGCGGTCGATCCGGCGATCCGCGTCCGCTATCAAGTGGCGTTTGCGGTCGGGAGCCTCGCCGACGAAGCGGCGGCCGATGTCGCGCACGCGCTGCTGCGCCGCGATTCCGCCGACCGCTGGGTCCGTGCGGCCGTGCTCGGCACGACACCTGACCAGTGCGCGAAGGTTGCGCAGCGGGTGTTGCGCGATCCCGCTCTGACGACAGGCGATGCGGGCCGCGAACTTGTCCGCCAAGTTCTTTTCGTGGTGGGTGCGCACAACCGCCCCGCCGAACTCGCGGCGGTCTTCGCGGCCTACCCCGGCGAATTCGACAGCGTATTTTGGCCGGCTCTCGGTGACGGACTGCGCCAATCCGGAAAAAATCTGCGCTCGGCCTTTCCGGCGGTTTCACCGGGTGCCAAGCGTGCGGCCACCGTGTTGGCGGCGGCGCTCGCCGTGGCGCGCTCGCCCGGGTCGTCGATCGAGGAGCGTGTGGCCGCGATCACCCTGCTTGCCTATGACGACTTCGTGACCGTCCGTCCCGTGCTCGCCGCGCTCCTCACGGTGACTGGGCCGCAACCGCTCCAACTCGCAGCGATTCGCGTGCTGGCGACCTTCACTCACGCGGAAGTGGCCCGCACGTTGCTCGAACCGTGGTCGGCCTACACGCCGGTCGCCCGCGAGGAGGTGCTCACCGCGCTGTTCGCCCGTCGTGACCGCGTGGGCGCATTGTTGGCCGCAATCGAGAAGCAGATTGTAAATCAAGGTCAGGTCAGTGCCGCTCGGCGCACGCAGATTCTTGCGAACCCCGATCAGGCCATCAAAGCCCGCGCGGGGAAAATTTTTGGCCAGCAGGTCTCGGGCACGCGGACCGAGGCGGTGGCCGGCTATCGTCCGGCCCTTGGGCTCACCGGCCGTGCGGCGCGTGGCGCGCAAGTTTACGATACCCTCTGTGCCGCTTGTCATCGCTTGGCCGGACGCGGCACCGAAATCGGGCCGAACCTCGAATCCATCCGAGGTTGGGACCGTGAGAAAATTATTTTGAACATCCTCGATCCCAATCGCGAGGTCGCCGCCAACTACATTGCCTACGTTGTTGAATTGAACGACGGCAGCTCCGTGTCCGGGATGATTGCGGAGGAGACCGTGGGCAGCATTCGACTGAAACGCATGGGTGCGCCCGACGAGGTTATCCTCCGTCAGAACATCGCCAAACTCACCAGCTCCGCGGTCTCGCTCATGCCGGAAGGCCTTGAGTCGGCCATCACCCTTCAAGATATGGCCGATCTCCTCGCCTTCCTCGCGGCACCCTAACGTGAAGATTCGCATTTTTTTTGCCGGACTTTTCCTGACGGTTCTCGATGCCGCCGAACCGCCCGGGACGCTTCGCGCTGGTGCGGCGCACGCTGACATCACGCCCGATCCGGCAGTGTTAAACTGGGTCACGGGTAAACCCTATGGCTCAGTGCACGACCCGCTCAGCGTTCACGCGCTCGTGCTCGATGATGGCGCGACGAAAGGCGTGCTGATCCGTTGGGATTTGGTCGACGTCTCGGAATCTGCCCGGGATGAAGTTCGTCGCGCTGTCGGGGCGGCTTTGGCGATACCTCCGGACAATATCTTGGTGCATGCGAGCCACAATCACTCGGCACCGTGGTCCCCGGTGTGGCGCGCCGGATTCCGGGGCCAGGAACGCGACACGTGGTGGGCAGTCCGCTACATGCCCGCTCAAAATGATTTCCCGCCCTTTGCCGCGTGGATGAGCCGCCTGTTGGCTGCGAGCGTGGAGGCCGCTCGAGACGCGGCGGCTTCGGCCCGCCCCGCGACGCTCGCAGTTGGCCGCATCGCCCTCGGCGAGTATCTCCACAACCGTCGCCCGCGCGCACCGGCGTGGGGCGTAGTGGTCGCTAAGAGTGGCGCGGCGCCGCCGCCCAGCAGTCCGGATTGGAATCCGGAACTCCTCTCCCTGGGAGCGAGCTTTGGTCCGCTCGACCGGACGTTTTCGTTGGTGTCATTTCGCGCCGCCGACGGCCGGCCCGTGGCGTCACTCTTCCACGTCGCCTGCCACGCCGTCTCGATCTATCCGTCGAATCCGGCGCTGTCGGCGGACTGGCCCGGTCCGACGGCGCAAAAAATATCCGCCGCACTCGGCGGCGAGGCGCTCTTTTTGCAGGGCTGTGCCGGCGACATTAATCCGTGGCGTCGTGGCACCGCTGCGGTGGCGGAAATGTCAGATGGCATCGCCAAGAAGACTGAGCTCGTCGCACGCTTCAGCACCCAGCTCGCCTTGGGCCCGCTGCACATCGCGCGCGCTGCGATTGCGTTGCCGCTCACCCCAGCGGGAAAGCAACGTCTCGGGGCCGATAGCGTCGATGCTGAGATCCAAATAATCGTGTGCGGCCCGCTCGCGCTCGTGGCGTTACCGGGTGAGCCGATGACTGAACTCGGCACAGCGATCCGGGCGGCCTCGCCGTTTCCACAGACGATTGTTCTCGGTTACTCCAACGGGAATGGAGCGCATTATGTCGGCCTGCCGGGGGAGAAGGCCCGCGGGGGCTATGAAGTCGGGGTGGCGGGAGCAGGCACCGATGCCTGTGCGCAACTCATGATCGACGCGGCGGTGCGCTTATTGCGCGAAGCGGCCGCGCTGCCGGGGATGGTGCCGGTGAGGTTCCAGCCGTAAGGCGGAAGCGCTCGACATCATAACGGGCTCGACCTTGGGACGCTGCTCGCCGGAAATGGACGCAGATGAACGCGCTTTCCCCAGCGGTTGAGGAGATCCAAGGACTGTACGGTCCGTTTTCATTTGCAGAAAAACTTCTGCAAAAAATTTGGCTGCGTGGTGATTTTGACGGCACGCTGGTCACGGCAACCGATGGTCGCCGGCTACACGTCGGGCACCCCGGAAAATGGAATCTGCTCGGCGGCCCGGATTTTCGTGGCGCCCGGATACGGCTGGGCGACGGCGCGGAGTTCACGGGCGATATCGAACTTCACCTGCGTGCTGCGGATTGGGTCGCCCACCGCCACGCCTTGGACCGGGCCTATGACGGAGTGGTTTTGCACGTGGTGCTCTTTCCACCCGAGATCGGGCATGTGACGCGTGGGGCCGGGGGGCAAGTGATCCCGGTGGTCGCGCTGCTGCCGTGGCTGCATCACGATCTGGAGGAGTTTGCGGCGGAAGAGGCGGTGGAGTTGCTCGCGGGCCGTACTGTCGCGAGAATGCCGGATGAACTCGCCGCGCTCGGTGAGCAGGAATTGGCCGACTTGATTGCGTCGCATGCGATGAAACGCTGGTACCAGAAGGTCCACTACGCGCGCTTGCGCGTGGCGCGCTTGGGTTGGGAAAGCGCGTGCCACCACGCCGCACTCGAAATCTTGGGCTATCGATTCAATCGTGCGCCGATGCTCCACGTGGCGGCGCGGTGGGCGCTTCGTGATTGGGCGGAGGGTCGGGCGGTGCCCGATGAGATTTACGCCGATCAGCAGGAAGCGTGGAGTTTGCAGGGCGGCCGGCCGGCTAACCATCCCCGCACCCGCCTGCGTCAATACGCCGCTTGGACGCAGGGTTGTCCCGCGTGGCCCGCGCGCTTGGAGGGCTGGGCTGCGCAACTGATCGCGGGTGCGGCATTCGCCACCGGCACGCGGGCCGTGCGCCGGACGAATCGCTTTACGGCCCGGCGGAGTTGGGTGGCCGTCGAGATTTGCGCGGGCGCGATCGGTGGCACGCGGCTCGATACGCTCGTCTGCGACGGCTTTTTACCCTTGTTGGCTGCGGTCGCCGACCGGAGCGACGCACAGTGGCAAGGGCTGTGGTATCATTGGTTCGCCGGCGATTTCCCGCCGTTGGTTTCGCGCGGCCTGAGGGAATTGGGGGTGTTTCAGGGCGCAGCCCGACCGGCGTGTCAGGGCTCAGCGCAGGGCCTGTTGGGCTGGCTTTTGGAGCGCGAAACGCGCGGTTGAGGCGCCGCCGTTTTTCAACCGTAAGAAATTATCTTGCGGAGAGTCGCGACCGGCGAGGCGCGGGCGCCAGCCCGTCCGCCAAGATCCCAGTGCAACGTTGGCGTGACACGGCAACTTAGAGGTTGCACCACTCGGGGCACTTTCTAGCTTGGCTTCTTTTCCGCGGATGCAGTCACACGGTCCAAAGCGCGTCTATACCCCTCATTCACTCGAATTCTGGTTCGGAAAACTCGAGCACGACTGGTCAGGGTCCTTCACGGCCACCCAGCTCGAGGTGGGCCGGCAGCTCTATCGCGACAGTGAGGTGCGTGAATTGGAACTCACGGATCACGATGCGATCGTGCATCGGCGTATCGAAAAAAAGGATGAATACGCCGTCATTGAGTGGACCAGCGAAGGGGTGAGCGTGCGTTCCTCCTCCACGGACCACGAGGTTGCGCATGCGCTTGCGGTTGCCGGGTTGCACGAGATTGAGGAACTGGTGGCGGATGAAATCTCGCCGCTGCCAGGGGACCCGCCGCGGGCGGCTCCGAGCCACGGCGCACCCGCGCATTTCGGGGGTAATGGGCACGGCCATCAGCCCAGCTCCGCGCCCGGTTTCGTGCATCGTCAGCCACATGGTTTGGGTAATGGATTCGGACGCGGTGCAGCCGCAGCGGCAGCCGCGACCGGTAATGGCCACGGGCCGGGCCCGGCGAAGGCTACGCCGCCGGCCACGGCGGCAGTGGGTACCCACAACGGACCCTCGCGAAGCCTCGTGTTGGTGTTTAAGACCAAGACGGCGGGCTTGACGTTTCAAGCGGCGTGGCTCGACGCCGAGAAAAAGACGAAACATTCGGCGCTGGGACCCGAAGCGCACGCGCACGGCAACGGTCATGTGACCTCGGGCGAACGGGCGAAACTCATCGGGCTCGCGGCCTACGCGCGCAAGGCGCACTTCCATTACCACCTCGACACCGGCGTGTATGTGATGGAGTCACTGGTCGAGATGCCGAATTTTCTGAGGACCGTGCTGCCGGCCTGGAAACGGTTGTTTCTGATCGAGCTCGACGAGAAATCGGCGAATCTCCTCAAGGGCACGCGCGCGATCGAAATCGAAGCCGTCGCGGAGCGCGCGCCGCTGAAAGCCGGAGCAACCGGCGGAGACGGCGAACATGCGGCGCTCAATCTGCGGTGGATATTCCGCGCCGGCGAACGGCTGCTCACGGACGCGGAGGTTAATACGGTGCTGAAACGCAACGGCCAGCCGGTCCTCCTGCCCAGCATCGGCATCGTCTCGCTCCCGGCGGAGAAATGGGCGTCGTTTAACGCGTGGCAAAAAAATGTGGAGGAGACGCAGGGTGCCGATGCAGCGGAGCAAGGGACGCTCTCTCCGTATTTGATTTTTTCGCTGTTTAGCGACCCGCGCCTCAGGCTCACGCTGTCCCCGGAGATTGAGGCGTGGCGCCAAAGCGTGCTCG
This sequence comes from Opitutus sp. GAS368, assembly GCA_945861235.1. Lineage (GTDB taxonomy): Bacteria > Verrucomicrobiota > Verrucomicrobiia > Opitutales > Opitutaceae > GAS368. The sequence continues at coordinate 1,497 of CAMATV010000125.1, read as the reverse complement.
CGCCCCCGCTGGCACCGCCGGTGTTGCCCGAGCTGTTGCGTCCGTATCAGCTCCGTGGAGTCGAGTGGATGCACCATCTCTGCGATGTCGGCTGTCACGGCCTGCTCGCCGACGAAATGGGACTCGGCAAAACCATCCAAGTGTTGGCCTTGCTCGCGGCCCGCCCGATTCCCGGCAAGCCGCATCTGATCGTGTGCCCCGCCAGCGTGGTGCCGGTGTGGCGCGAAGAGATCGCGAAATTTTTCCCGCAGCTCGCCGTCGATGTGCTCAAGACCGGGCATGATTTTACCCAGCGAAAAGACGCGGTCATTTGGCTCGCGAGCTATACGCAATTGCGCAAACACCGGACCATGCTGCCGAGTGCGGAGTTCGGCTACGCGGTGCTCGACGAGGGCCAGTTCATCAAGAATCCGGACGCGAAAATTACGCAGACCTGTTTCGCGGTCCGCGCGCAACACCGCGTCGTGCTGACGGGCACGCCCCTCGAGAACCGTCAGCTCGATCTGTGGAGCATCTTCCGCTTCCTGTTGCCGGGCCTGCTGGGTTCGCGCGCGACGTTTGAGAGCGCCCTGCAGGCCGACCGGGTGGGCACGCTGGCGCGGCTCCGCGCCCAGTTGGCTCCCTTTGTCCTGCGGCGCACGAAGAAAGAAGTCGCCACGGAGCTGCCGCCGAAAATGGAGATGGATTTAATCTGCCCCCTCACCGATGTGCAAAGGACCGAGTATGCGCGGATTTGCTCCGAGGGTCTCGACCGGCTGGGCGACGACGTCGGCGCGGCGATGCGCGAGAAGAGTTTCGGATTCCTCGCGCTCCTCACGCGTTTGCGCCAGACGTGTTGCGATCCGGACATGCTGCCGTGGCTCACTTCCCCGCTCACCGATTCGGGAAAGATCAATCTGCTGGTGGAGAAACTCACCGAAATCGTCAGCAGCGGCCACAAGGTCGTGATTTTTTCGCAGTTCGTAATGCTCCTCGGTCGCGTGCGTGAGGCGCTGCAAAAACACTTTCCGGAGCTGCCGCGTTACGAACTCACGGGGATGACCCTCGACCGTCTCAAGCCGGTGCAAGGGTTTCAAGCCGCGCAGGGTGCGGCTGCCATGCTCGTCTCGCTGAAGGCGGCGGGCACCGGGATCACGCTCCACGCGGCCGACTACGTTTTCTTACTCGATCCGTGGTGGAATCCGGCGGTCGAAGCGCAGGCGGTGGATCGGGTCCACCGGATTGGCCAGAAGAGCACGGTGTTCGTTTATCGCATGGTGACGGCCGGCACCATCGAAGAGCGGATTCAGACCCTGAAGGCGTCGAAAAAAGACCTGTTCGACAAACTCATCGGCGGTCTGGGTGGAGATTTTGATTTGAGCCAACACTTCACGTCGTTGCGGAGCCTTGTGACGCTGACGGCGCATGCGGAGCCGGAGCAAGAGCCCGAACCGTATACGCTGGATTGAGCCGGTCGGCACGAACGGCGCGCGGACGGTCGGACGGGTTGTTCACCGG
>CAMATV010000124.1 GCA_945861235.1 Opitutus sp. GAS368 | reverse complement strand
CCGTGAGGAGCCGGCGTTTTGTTTTCCGTTTCTGAATTGGTGGAGGTGGTGGGAGTTGAACCCACGTGCCCCCGGCCTTTGCACACCGCATCTACGTGTATAGCGTGATATTAATCTCACCGTCACCAAGCGATCACACGCGCTCAGGTGCAGGCCAGTCCCCGGATGAAGATACAGCGCGCCGTCCGCGGACGGCTCCGCGCGCTATGCCTGCTGTCGACGTTCGTTCCGGCTAGCAGGTGTCGCCGGGCAAACGTGGCTGCCGATTAGGCTGCCAGGGGCATTTCTTCAGTGTTGCCTATTATTTTTTTTGCAGGGGATTTAACGAGAGACCCACAACTCTCGACAGGCAGCGGCGCACTCCAACCAAGGGTAGAATCCAGAACACCCCCGAAAGATTTTCGAAGGTTGATTTTCGATTTTCGATTGGGATTTTCCGATTGGAATTTGCTGACCAATCAAAGAACGAGATCGGGAACATGCGGTGCGGTGGGGTGATTGCAAGTGTGGTGTGGGTGCGGCGCGTGGGCGTGGTGCGTGGGTGCGGCGCGTGGGTGCGGCGCGTAGCGACTCGACGGGAGCGGCGGTTTCTCCACCGCCGGGACTGGGGGTGATCGCACTCGCCGCGGTGGGCGCTTGGGAAGGCGCCCCTCCGTTCGGCCCATGATTCGTCTTTGCAACGGGGCAAGGAATGCGCGACAACTCCGGAGCATGACCACCCCGTTGTCTGCGTCCCCAGTTGATGATTCGCCGGTCGGTCCTCCGACTCGGCTCGCTTCACTCGATGCTTACCGCGGCTTTGTCATGTTCCTGATGATGGCGGAGGTCCTGCGGCTGAAGCGTGTGGCGCAGGCCCTTCCCGAGAGTGGGATTTGGGGATTCCTCGCGTCGCAGCAGTCGCATGTCGAGTGGGTCGGGTGCTCGCTGCACGATCTTATCCAACCGTCGTTTTCGTTTCTCGTCGGCGTGGCGCTCCCGTTTTCGATCGCGAGTCGGCGGGCCCGGGGGCAGTCGACCGGGGTGATGGTCGGCCATGCGGTGTGGCGAGCGGCGCTGCTGATTTTGCTCGGCGTCTTTCTGCGTTCGACGGGGCGGAATCTGACGAACTGGACCTTTGAGGATACGCTTACGCAGATCGGTCTCGGCTATGGTTTTCTCTTTGCACTCGGGTTTCGTTCAGTGCGCGAGCAATGGGTGGCGTGGGGTGTGATCGTGGTCGGAGCGTGGGCGGCGTTTGCGCTCTATCCGCTGCCGGCTGCCGGTTTCGACTATGCGAAAGTGGGCGTTGCGCAGACGTGGTTGGAGACGAATGGACTCTCGGGTTTCGCGGCGCACTGGCAGAAGAACACGAATCTCGCGGCGGGTTTCGAATCGTGGTGGCTCAATCTCTTTCCCCGCGAGAAACCGTTTCTGTATCACGGTGGCGGCTACGTGACGCTGAGCTTCGTGCCGACGCTGGCGACGATGATTCTGGGGCTCCTCGCGGGTAACGTGCTCCGCGGCGACCGGGCGCCGCGGGAGAAAATCCGATGGTTCGTGATCGCGGGGCTGAGCGGGCTCGCGCTGGGCGCCTTGCTCGGTTGGCTCGGGGTTTGCCCGGTGGTGAAACGTATCTGGACGCCGAGTTGGGTGCTGTTCAGCGGCGGGTGGTGTTGTCTGCTGCTCGCGGGTTTTTACGCGGCGGTCGACGTGGCGAAACGGGGGGGCTGGGCGTTTCCGCTGGTGGTGATGGGGGCCAACTCCATCGCGGCGTATCTGATCGCGCATCTCTGCGTGGACTTCATCCGGAAGGCCCTGACCACGCATTTCGGGGCGGAGATTTTTCGCAGTCTGGGTGCAGCCTATGAACCGTTGGTGCTCGGTGGTGCGACGCTGGCCGTGATGTGGGCACTGCTCTACGGGATGTATCGGCAGAAATGGTTTTTGCGGGTGTAGAACCGGCCGATGGCCGGTGGGGCCCGCGCGGCGGAGGGGCCTACAATGACGGGGGCCCGCCCGGCGGACGGGCCTACAATTACGTCGTCACGCCGAGGAGGCCGCGGGTGAATTGGAAGTCGACGGAGCCTGACGAAGCGACGGCGGGGAGGCGGTCGCGTTGGGCGATGGCGATGAGGAGTTGGGCGAGGGCAGCGGAGTTGTCGTCGGCGCGGTCGGTCAGAAAAAGATCGATATCGTCGGCAGGGATGACGCCGCGTTGCGCGGATTCGGCGACTTGGATGACGGGGAGCAAGGGGTGGCCTTGACGGGCGTGTTGGTGGACGACCGTCAGCGCGAGGTGCGCACCGCAGGCACCGAGGCCGGTGAGGTTCTCGACCCAGTGATCGGTTTCGCTCGCGACGATGTGGAAGCCGGGGGTGGCGAGTGGTTGGCCGTAAGCGAGCGTGGCGTGCGGCGGGACTTCGCCGAGGAGGGCGGAGGAGAAGCGGCGGTCGGCGAGCAACGGATCGCTTTCGGGGAGGAGCACCGAGCCGCCGCGGTCGAGGATTTGCTGGGCGACGGCGACGAGCGCGGTGACGGTCGAGTCGTTGGCCGGTGCGGTGGTGAGGAGACCGAGGGAGAGCGCGCCGAGGTGGGTGGGGACGGAGGGTGCGGGCGGGAGGGTGGCGAGTTTGGCCGCGAACCACGCCTCGATTTTATCGAGGGCCTTGGCGATGCCGCCGTCGAGTTGCACGCTGGCCCAGCCAAAGCGCGAGGCAGGTACGCCGGCGGCTTCGAGCTTGTGGCGCATGAGATCGTTGGGGACTTTTTCGCAACCGTGCTCGAGCAAGAGCGCGGCGGCCACGTTGGGGTGCGTGACGTAGCCGCGGTAGGCGCGGTGCAATAGCTGGTGCATGGATTCACCGCCAAAGCCGCAGCCCTCGGTGTGCACGAGCGAGACAAAGCGTGAAATGCCCTGCGCGGCACCGATGCGTTTTTCGTTCAGACGATCGGCGGCGAGTCGGGAAATCTGCGCGGCGCAGAGGCTGGTCGGCAAAACGAGGGCCACGCGTTCGGTGGCAAAGCCTTGGTCCGTGGCGAAGACTGTGAGCGTCGGGCCGGCGCTCGCCGCCGCGCTGTTGGGTGATGGGGGTGATAATCGCGGCGGCGTGCTGACGAGCGGCAGCCTGACAGGCGGCGTACCGACGAGCGGCACGCCGTCGGGGACGGGACGGGCGCGGATCTCGGCGAGGTGCGAGGCGTCGGTTTGCGCCCAGTTGCGCAAAATGGAAACTTGCGAGTGGCCGGCGTGTTCGCCTTTGGATTTTTTTCCGGAAGCGGTCGCGAGGGTGAGCTCAAAACTCTCGGAGGCGAGGGACTCGAACGATTCGCCGTCGAGGTAGCGACCGGCGTTGATGTCCATTTCGTGGACGAGGAGTTCGTGGCGGCGGGTGGTCGTCGTGATTTTCAGGGTGGGCACGAACGGGAAATTTGTGATCGAACCGTTGCCGGTGACGAAGAGGACGAGGTTGCAGCCGGCGGCGATCTGGCCGGCGACGCCCTCGAGGTCGTTACCGGGCCCGACCATGAAATAGAAGCCGGGCGCGGCGAGTGGCGCGGCGTAGTCGGTGACGAAATCGAGTCGCGTGCGCGGGTCTTTTTTGTGTACGGCACCGAGCGACTTGATTGCGATGTTGTAGAGACCGCGGAGTTTGTTGCCGCCGGAGGGATTGTTTTCCGGAGAGACCCCGTGCCAGCCAAGGCGCGTCTGAAATTCCGCGATGCGGTGCATGAACTCCCGTGCCGTCCCGAGATCGCGGACGCGTTTCATGATGTAGGATTCGGCGCCGATCGCCTCGTCGATTTCAGTGAGCACGCCGGTGCCGCCGTGGCGGATGGTTTCGTGCACGATGGCTCCGGCGAGGGGATTGCCGGATACGCCGGAGAAGGCATCGGACCCGCCGCACTGGAGCGCGATGCGCAACGCGGAGAGGGGCTCGGAGGTGCGGCGTGCGGCGGAGACGACTGGCAGCCAGCCGCGCACGATTTTCTCGCCCTCGGCGAGGGCGGCGGCGAGACCGCCGCGAATCGAGAGAAAGGCGTGCGGCACATCGTCGAGGGGGTAGCCGCCGTCGCGCAGGAAGGCGGCGAGGCGGGTGTTGGTGATGGGCTCGACACCGTAGTCGACGGCGAGCACGGCGCCGACGTTGGGATGCACCATGAAACCGGCGAGCGTCCGGAGGACCTCGAGGGCGTTGTTGGGTTCGCCGGTACCGCCGCCCTCGGTGTGGGCGATGGCGACAATGCCGTCGAGCGCGGGGTGCACGCGGGCGAGGGCCTGCAGGCGGGCGGTGAGCTGGCGCGCGAAACTCGCGGTGCGCGAGGTGGTGCCGAGGATGACGAGGGTGTTGCGGGTGCCGACGCCGCGCCGACCCGGGCGGCGAAAACCCTCAAATGTGCGGAGAGTGTCGGTGAGCGGCGTGGGTGGTGTGGCCGCGAAGGTGTGTTCGTCGAACGAAAACTCGGCGCGCTGATCGGAGAAGTTGGCGCGGTCGGGCCGCACGGCACCGTCGAGCTGGCGGACGGCGAGCATATCGAGGGAGGACTGGTTGCACACGTAGTCGCCCGCTGCGATGTCGACGAGCGCGGTGCCGAAAGGAAGTCCCCACGAAAGCAGCGGTGTGCCGACGGCGATGGGAGTGACGGCGAAGCGGTGGCCTTCGAGGACGGTGTGCGTGGGTGCGCGGGGGCCGGCAGGGAAGGCGAGGAGGGTGCCGGCTTCGAGGCGGCGCGTGGCGATGGCGACATTATCGCCGGGAGCGGGGAGGCAGCTGACGGTGGACAGAGCGAGGGGAGGAAGCGCCATAGGAGGAAGTGAAGAAGGAAGCACGAAACGATCGAAAGACACGAAAAAGAAAACGGCCTCCGGCAGTAAAGTCGGAGGCCGCGAAGAGCGGAGAATTTTTTGATCAGGCGATCACTTGAACTTGTAGTCGACGCGCATCGTGTAGGAGCGACCGCGCGGGTCGGCAATGCGCGGTTCCCAGCTGCTGCCGGCACCCGAGTTGGTGTCGTAGGTGGCGGAGAAGGGTGGGTCGGTGTTGAAGAGATTCTTAATGCCGGCGATGAGCGTGACATTTTTGATCCCGCGGTAAGTCGCACTGAGACCGAAGATATTGTAGGCCTTGACCCGTGGGTTCCACAGCAGCGGTTTCACCGCACCGCTGAGCACGCCGGGGAGCACCGCATCGATGTAGCTGTTGCGGTAGAGCTGACTGACCTGTCCGGCCCAGTTGCCCTTGCGGTAGCCGACGTAGGCGGTGTGTTTCCAGCGCAGGCCGATGTCGCTCGCGCGGGTGAACTGGTTGATTTCGCTCGCGGTGAACGGCGCGGTGGCGAGCAGTCGCGATTTCTTTTCGAGCAAATAGGATAGGTCGAAACCGCCGGACAGTTTGCCTCCGGCAAAGTTGGTGTTGCCCTTGACGCCAAGCTCCGCGCCGGAGGTGACATTTTGGCCGGCGTTCACCCAGCGTGTATCCACTTGGTCGATGTCGCCCGCCGCGTTGCGCCGAAAGCGATCCTGAAAGAGGTTGTAGTTGGCCAAGAGTACGGTGGTACCGAAGCTTTGGATCGTGCCGATACGGTCGACGCTCCACCAATCGACGTTGAAGCTGAGGTGCTGGTTCGCTTGGACGACGAAGCCGGCGGAATACATTTTGGCTTCCTCCGGCTGGAGGTCGGGCTTGCCGCCAAAGAGTGTGCTGGCCGAGTTCGGAGCGATTTGCCGGCCGGTGCCTGGATCGATGAGACCGGTGGACGCGATGGGGCTGACGGTGACCGGATCGAACTGCTGCTTGAAGGTCGGGACGCGGAAGCCAGTGCTGTAGGAGCTGCGCAACAGCAGGGTGTCGTTGGGGGCGTAGCGCAGCGTGACCTTCGGATTGGTCGCCCGGCCGAAGCCGGTGTAGTCGTCGACGCGGCCGGCGAGGTTGACGTCGAAGCCCTTCACGATGGGGACTTGGAGTTCCACAAACGCGGCTTTGATCGTGCGCTTGAGCGAGCCGGTTGTCGCGAGGCTGTTGTCGAACGGGGCGTTGAAGATCAGGGCGTCGGACGAGTTGAGGTTCGCGCGGCTGTCGCCGTTGAAGATGAAATTCTCCTCGCGCCAATCGAGGCCGACCGCCGCCTGCACCTGGCCGGCGGGTAGCTTGAAGAGCGGACCGGTCGCGGCGGCGTCGAGATTGTCGGTGCGATAGGTGCCGCCGTAGAGCGAGACGCCGTCGGCGCGGATCTTGTCGATGGCCGTTGTCGCCGCTGCCGACTGCTCATAAGAGAACGGATCGACGACGCCTGTCTTGATCAGGTTCACGAACGGGACCGTGTAAACGTAACCGCTGTTGAGGGTCGACTTGCCCTTGCTGCTGGCGCGGGAGGCGCCGAGACGGTAGTCCCACTGCGACAGAAAGCCGAGGGGGCCCTCGAGGCCGGCCATGTAGCGATAGGTGTCGGTCGTCGTGGTAAACGCGCGGTTGCCGAGCGGTAGCGAGCGCCAGCGGAATGCCATCGGTTCGCCCCGGTTCGCTTCGAGTTCGGGGAAATACTTGGCGACGACGTTGAAGACTTTGTTGTAGGACGCGCCGGTGCTGGGGTAGGTGAGGTTGTAGAGCGGATTCGGGACGGTGGTGCGGCCGTCGAGCGCGGTGGTGTTGAGCACGCCGGAAGTCGACCATTGGTTGGGCGAGAAACTCTTGTTCGACTCCGAGCGACCGGCGACGAATTCTCCGGTCAGGCGGTGACGCGGCGCGATCTCAAAGGTGCCGCGGAGCACGAGGTTGGTGTTTTTGACCGGCTGTTGGATGACGGCGGCGCGGCCGGTGTCCCAGGCGGAGCCGTATTTCGAGGCGGGTGAGGCCCAGAGCACTTCGTCGTAGGGGCCCATGCCGTCGAGGCCCGAGTAACCGGGGCCACCGGGGACATCGACGTAGTTGATGCCGTTCACGCGGAGGGTGCCGACGGGATCGAGCGGGCCGGTGCCGTTGGCCTGGCCGGCGCCGGTGATGGCGGTCTTGAGGGACGCGACCGTGAACAACGTGGCGATCGGCGTGCCGCGCGTGTCGGGCGACACGCCGCGGTCGACTTGAAAGGTGCTGACGAATTTGCGTTGGTCGCCGCGCAGGACCTTGCTGTCCGAGAGGGCGACCGAGGCCATGATGTTATATTTGTCGCGACTCAGATCGCCGAAACCGGCGACGGCATTGTAGCGGAAAATATTTCCTCCGCCCTGCTCCGTCATGTCCATGGCGGCGCTGGCGGCAGCACCCTGATAATTATTTTTCAGGATGAAATTGAGGACGCCGCCGACGGCATCGGTGCCGTAGATGGCGGAGGCACCGTCCTTGAGGACTTCGACGCGTTCGATCGCGGCAAACGGGATCTGGTTCAAGTCGACCACGCCGCCGTTTAGGCCGTGCGACGAAACGCGCCGGCCGTTGAGGAGGACGAGGGTGGCGCCGGCGCCCTGCATGCGGAGATTGGCGGAGGTCGCGCCGTTATTGCCGCGCTGGGCACCGGAGACGACGTCGGCATTCGACGCGAGATTGTCGAGGCCGTTGCCGTTAATGTTTAATTCCATGAGCATTTGCTCGGCGCTGCCGATGCCGCGCTGCTCCATCTCGAGCGGCGTGATTGTGAGCAAGGGCGTGGCGCCCTCGCCATCGATGCGTTTGATCAGCGAGCCGGTGACGACGAATCGTTCGAGCTTCGCGGTCTCTTCCACTTTTGCGGTGTTCGCGGCTGGGGCGGTTTGGGCTACCGCGATGGGCAGCAGGCTCGCGGCGGCAAGGACGGAAAACCAAGTAGCAGGTTTCCACAGGTATCGGGTGTTCATAGGTAGTGTGGTCGGAGGGCCGACGGCGTTATGCCGCCAGCACTGAAACCTTCAGGCTGCGCAGCGCAGGAGGATGGAGCCCACGCTCCGGAAGATTCAGCACGGAATCGTCATTTTATCGGCTACGAATAGGCAAGGAGAATGGTGGGGCGGGGGAGGCGGTCGTTGCGTCTCCGAGTAATCGGTGCGCACGAACGGGCGGCTTTCCAGCCGCCCACGTTCGGCGGCTCGAAAGCCGCTGGTCCGTCGGGCGCGTGACCTCCGTGGAGATCGACGTTAAGAGGCGCCCGTAGGCGGCGTTTGAACTGGGTGGACCGAAGGCGACGCGGGAGAACGGAAATGGAGGGGCGGGCGCAAAAAAGGCGGCGCCGCGTGGTGCGGGGCCGCCGGGAGCGGGCTGAAGCAGAGGCTTACTCTTGGTTTTTCTTCTTTCTGACCTTCTTGGGGGCATCGCCCTTGAGCGCTTCGATTTCGGTGTCGCTGAGTTTGCCGTCGTTATCTTTGTCGAGGGCTTTGAGGTTGAGATCGGGGGAGCCGGCGAAGTCTTTGCGGACGGCCTCGAGTTCAG
>CAMATV010000123.1 GCA_945861235.1 Opitutus sp. GAS368 | reverse complement strand
TCGGTTCAATTCCGATGCTCGGCTCCAGTTTCAAGACCCCGCGTGGCTTCACCGCCCGCGGGGTTTTAGTTGTCCGAAATCTGCTCGTCCGAGAGGCGACCTTGAAGTTTCTGGCGCAACTTAAGGCTCGCGATCTCTTCGCGGATTTGAGCGCTGAAGAGATGGAAGCGTCGTCGGACATCCAGCGTTTCGAGTAATTTCTGTTTCAAATTCGGATCGTCGCAGAGGCTAAAGGCGGCGATGTCGACGAAGACCTCGGGGTCATCGACGTTTTTCAAGAAAGCGGCCAACTGCCCCGGGCCCGAGGGCCCAGTGGCGGCGAGCTTATGTTTCAACACGAGGAGCCGGGCCAGTTCGCGCCGCAGGACGACATAGTCGTCTTTCGTGCCGGGCACGCTGGTGAGCGCGCGCACGCGGATACGTCGGTAGGGTTCTTCAGTGATGATGCCGGCAATCTCAATGCGGCACAGTCCTTGGAGGAGGAGGTTCGAGGTGCCGTTGTCCGTTTTTTGACAGGCACGAACGATGCCGAGAGTCGCGACGCGGTGGGGTGGGTCGATCTGTCCGGGGGCACCAGATTGTCGCGCGTCGATGCCGGCGACAGCGAAGAGCCGATTGGTGGCGAGCACATCACGCAACATTTGGCGGTAGCGTGGCTCAAAGATAAAGAGAGGCATCAGCGCTTGCGGAAATAACGCCACGTTGGGCAACGTCATTACCGGGATCTCCTCGGGCAGGGTGATTTCCATTTCCATGTGGGCAGCGTAGGCAGCGGAAGCGGATTTTCAACTGAGACATACTGAGACACGACGCACGGACTCGCGTCGGAAAGTGCGCCACAGCTGTGACACCGTGTCATGCATTGAGCAGGGCGAGGAGAGAATAAATCGCCTGGATAATATTTTAACTGCTGATATAAAGCAACTAGCGGCTTTTTAGAAATCGAGGCACATGCACTGCTAACGGGTTTGCATCATGAGTCGCATTATTGGCATCGATTTAGGCACTACTAACTCTTGTATGGCGGTGATGGAGGGCGGAGAGCCCGTCGTCATCCCTAACGCAGAAGGGGCGCGCACCACGCCGTCCGTCGTCGCGTTTACGAAAACCGGCGAGCGCTTGGTCGGTCAGGCTGCCAAGCGGCAGGCCGTGACCAACCCACGCAATACCGTCTTCTCCGCGAAACGCCTGATCGGTCGCAAATTTACCGAGGTCAGCGCCGAGGCGAAGAACATGCCCTTCAAGGTTGTTGAAGGAAAAAACGGCGACGCCTACATTGAGGTTCAGTCGGGCGACAAGGCCGAGCAGTTCGCGCCCCAGCAAATCGCGGCCTTCGTCCTCGGAAAACTTAAGGCCGATGCCGAGGCCTATCTTGGCGAAAAGGTGACGCAGGCCGTCATTACCGTCCCAGCTTACTTTAACGACTCCCAGCGTCAGGCGACGAAAGATGCGGGCAAGATCGCGGGACTTGAAGTGCTCCGCATTATTAATGAGCCGACGGCGGCTTCGCTCGCGTATGGCCTCGACAAAAAGAAGGACGAGAAGATCGCGGTATTCGATTTAGGCGGTGGTACGTTTGACGTGTCGGTGCTCGAAATCGGCGACGGCGTGTTTGAGGTGAAGGCGACGAACGGCGACACGCATTTGGGCGGCGACAATTGGGACGACGCGCTGATCGGCTGGTTGGTGGATAGCTTCAAAAAAGAAAACGGCATTGACCTGCGCAAAGATCCGATGGCGCTGCAGCGACTCAAGGAAGAGGCCGAGAAGGCTAAAATCGCACTCTCCTCCACGCAGTCCGTCGATATCAATCTTCCCTTCATCACGGCTGACGCATCCGGTCCGAAGCACCTCAACGTGCAGCTCAGCCGTGGGAAGATGGAGCAAATCTGCGAGTCGCTTTTCGAGCGCTGCCTCCAGCCTTTCAAGAGCTGTCTCAAGGACGCCGAGCTCACCTCAGCCCAGATCGACGAGCTCGTGCTGGTCGGCGGCATGACCCGTATGCCCAAGGTCGTAGATCTTGCGAGGCAACTGGGCGGTAAGCCGCCTCACCAAGGCGTCAATCCTGACGAGGTCGTTGCCATTGGCGCGGCGGTCCAGGGCGGCGTCCTCAAGGGCGACGTCCGCGATGTGCTCCTCCTCGACGTGACTCCCCTCACGCTCGGTATCGAGACGGCAGGACAAGTTGCGACGGCGATGATTCCACGCAACACGACGATTCCTTCGAAAAAGACCCAGACTTTTTCTACGTACAGCGACAGTCAGCCCTCCGTCGAGATCGTCGTGCTGCAAGGCGAGCGCCCGATGTCCCGGGATAACAAAGTTCTCGGAACCTTCCGTCTGGATGGCATCCCGCCAGCCCCTCGTGGCGCGCCGCAGATCGAGGTTACCTTCGACATCGATGCGAACGGCATTCTGCACGTTTCAGCGAAAGACCTTGGTACGGGCAAGGACCAGAAGATCACCATCCAAGGTTCATCCGGTCTTTCGAAAGACGAAGTCGAGAAGATGACCAAAGAAGCCGAGCTCCACGCCGAAGAAGACCGTAAGCGCAAGGAAGCCGTCGAGACGAAGAACCAACTTGATACGACGATCTACCAACTCGAAAAGACTTTGAAAGAGAGCGGAGACAAAATCCCCGCCGAAATGAAGTCCAAGTTTGAGGCTGCGCTCGCGGAAGCGAAAAAGGATCTCGAAAGCAGCGATCCCGCCCGCATGAAGTCAGCCATGGAGAAGCTCACCGCCATCGGTGGCGAACTCTACGCCGAAGCCGCCAAAGCAACTCAGGCAGCGGGCGGTCCGGCCGATGCCGGCGGCCCCGCGGCCACCGCGGCAGGTGAAGCGAAGCCCGAAGGTTCGGCGAAAAAAACCGAGAAGAAAGCCGATGTCGTCGATGCCGATTTTGAGGTCGTAGACGACCCGAAGAAAAAATAACTTTCAATCCGATGCGCGCCCGCTGCGTTAATTCGCGGCGGATGCACTTGGTCGAAAACCCACAAAACAACCTCCTCTAGTCCAGAAATAACCCAACCACATATGGCTAACGTCAAAATCAAACCCATCGGTGATCGTGTTCTCGTTGAGCACATCGAAGAAAAAGAACAAGTCCGCGGCGGAATCATCATTCCGGACAGCGCCAAAGAAAAGCCACAGGAGGCTAAGGTCATCGCCCTCGGCACCGGAAAAAAAGGTGAAGACGGCAAGATCAGCGCCTTCGAAGTCAAAGTCGGCGACCGCGTGCTCATCAGCAAATACGGCGGCACCGAAGTGAAGCTCGACGAGAAGAAATACACCCTCGTGCGCGAGGATGATATCCTCGGTATCATCGGCTAATCGCCGCGCCACCCAACTCTCAATCCTCAACTAGAAATTTATACACATGGCCGCTAAACAACTCATCTTCGACGAGACCGCTCGTCAGAAAATCCTCCGTGGCGTCGAGCTCCTCTCGCGCGCGGTGAAAGTCACCCTTGGACCCAAGGGCCGCAACGTCGTCATCGACAAAAAATTCGGATCGCCGACCGTCACCAAGGACGGCGTCACCGTCGCCAAAGAAATCGAGCTCCCAGATCCGTATGAGAACATGGGCGCTCAAATGGTAAAGGAAGTCGCTTCCAAGACCTCCGACGCTGCCGGTGACGGCACGACCACCGCGACCGTGCTCGCCGAGGGTATCTATCGCGAGGGTCTCAAGAACGTGACCGCCGGTTCCAACCCGATCTTCCTCAAGCGCGGTATCGACAAGGCCGTCGAGGCCGCCGTCAAGGAACTCGCGCGCGTTTCCAAGAAGGTCAATGACCGCGAGGAAATCCGCCAAGTCGCCACCGTCTCCGCCAACTGGGACGAGACGATCGGCAATATCATTGCTGACGCCATGGATAAGGTCGGCAAGGACGGCACCATCACCGTTGAAGAGGCAAAGTCCATCGAGACCACCCTCGACGTCGTCGAAGGTATGCAGTTCGACAAGGGCTATCTCTCGCCCTACTTCACGACCAACACCGAGGCCCAAGAGGCCGTCCTCGAGGACGCCTATGTGTTGATCCACGAGAAGAAGATTTCGAACCTCCAAGAGTTCCTTCCCCTGCTCCAAGTTGTCGCCAAGAGCGGCAAGCCCCTCCTCGTCATCGCTGAGGAAGTTGAAGGCGAAGCCCTCGCGGCCCTCGTCGTTAACAAGATCCGCGGCACGATCAACGTGTGCGCCGTCAAGGCTCCTGGCTTCGGTGATCGCCGCAAGGCTATGCTCGAAGACATCGCTGTCCTCACCGGTGGCAAGTGCATCACCGATGACCTCGGCCTCAAGCTCGAGAGCCTCACCATCGCCGACCTCGGCCGCGCCAAGCGGATCGTCGTCGACAAGGAGAACACCACCATCATCGAAGGCTCCGGAAAATCGTCCGACATCCAAGGCCGCGTGAAGCAAATCCGCCGCCAGATCGACGAGACCACGTCCGACTACGATCGCGAGAAGCTCCAAGAGCGTCTCGCCAAGTTGGCCGGCGGCGTCGCCGTCATCAACGTCGGTGCCTCCACCGAAGTTGAGATGAAGGAAAAGAAGGCCCGCGTCGAAGACGCTCTCCACGCCACCCGCGCTGCGGTGGAAGAGGGTATCGTCGCCGGCGGCGGCGTCGCGCTGCTCCGCACTGCGAAAGTCATCGATGCTCTCGTCCTCGAGGGCGATGAGAAGATCGGTTCCCAGATCGTGCGTCGCGCGATCGAGCACCCGATCCGCATGCTCTGCCAAAACGCTGGCGTCGAAGGCGCGGTTGTCGTCGGCGAAGTCCTCGCCGCCAAGGGCAACCACGGCTACAATGTTGCGACTGAAAAGTATGAGGACCTCGTGAAGGCCGGCGTGGTTGACCCGACGAAGGTCACCCGCACTGCGCTGCAGAACGCAGCATCGATCGCCGGCTTGCTGCTGACGACCGAGTGCATGATCACCGAGATCCCAGAGAAGAAGGAAGCGGCCGGCGGCGGTGGCCATGGTCACGGCGGTGGCGGCGGCATGGACTACTAAGCAAAACTCCCGCGCGGATGCTGATCCGCACGTTTTTGAAAAGGCGCATCGCGAAAGCGGTGCGCCTTTTTTTATTCCTAATGGGTCGATGACCCCGATCTTTGCTTCGGCTCGGTTTGAGCGTGTGGGAGCGAGCTTGCTCGTAGCTTGCTCGCGCGATTGGCGAACGTGTCGCAGGTAAGCTCGCCCCGTCTAATGTCGAATGAGTCGCGAGCAAGCTCCCCTCCCACACTCCCGCTACGCAGTGGCGACCGCGAGGTGGTCGCGGAGGCTGGAATGTTCGTCACTGCTGCGGTGATCGCGTGACCGCATCCGGATCCTGATCGCGTGGGGATCTGCCCCCGAAGCACGCAGGTACAGCACCGCCTCGACTTCCGCGGTTTCGCCGGTTCAGTTGGCGCGATGGAAGTGGTTTTTCTTGGTACTGGCACGTCGCAGGGCGTCCCGATGATCGCGTGCGATTGTTCGGTCTGCACCTCTGGCGATCCGCGCAACCGTCGGACGCGCGCAGCGGTCCACGTCGTCATGGACGGGCTGCACGTGCAGGTCGACGCGCCGCCGGAGTTCCGCCTCCAGTGCGTCCGGGAGAATATCCGCCGCCTCGACGTCTTTATTCTCACCCATGGTCACGCCGATCACATTGCCGGGATGGATGATCTTCGCCGATTCTGCGATTTGATCGGAGGCGCCGCCCTGGACGTTTACACGACGGAGGAGGGCATGAGTCGCGTGCTCGCGATGTATCCGTATGCGATGGCGGAACGGCCGATCGCGCGGGGCTACGCGGCCTTTAAGCTCGTCGATATGCCGACGCTGCTGGAACTGCCCCAAGGGACGATCCGCTCGACCCTTTTGCCGCACGGCGGAATCAATACCCTTGGCTTGGTCTTCACCGAGCGCAGCAGTGGGAAGCGCGTTGTCTACTATACGGATTGCAAACGCGTGCCCCGCGAGGCCGTCGAGTTAGCGCGCGGGGCGGACGTCGTCATCCTCGACGGCCTCCGGCCCGAGCCGCATCGTTCCCACCTTTCCATCGCCGAGGCCTGCGAGGTCGCCAAGGAAATCGGGGCTGCAGAGACGTGGCTGACGCACCTGACCCATCTGACCGATCACGGTCCGGACGAGGCGTTGCTACCGAGCGGCGTTAAGTTCGCTTACGACGGTTTGCGCCTTCGGCTCTGAGGTGTGTCGCAGTGAGCGTTTGTCGGGTGCCTGCACGTTGCGACGAGCGCTAGCCGTCAGCTTTTCGTTGCTGTTGTGGAACTCGGGCTTGTCACACGCGTCCTTCGCGCCTGCTGTTAACCCTTCCGTTTTTCTCTCACGTCATGAATCGCCTGAAACTCACTCTCGTTATCGTCGGCGGCTTGGCCGCACTCGTCTTGCTCATGGTGATCCTCGCGTTCACCCCTTCGGTCCAAACTTGGGCGGTGCGACGGGCGCTTACCGGACAACCCGGCCTGACGATGATGGTGGGCAGTGTTGCTGCTGGCCTGACGTCGGCAGAGATCCGCGATGTGCGGGTCGAGCAGGACGGCGTGATCATTGTCGCTCAGCAAGTGAGTGCCACGTATTCGGCGATGGACTACCTATCGGGCAGTCGTATCACCATCGAAAACGTCGCCGTGAAGGGACTCGAAATCGATGCGCGAAAGCCCTCTGCGAAGCAATCGACGGCACCCGCGCAGGTCGCGCTCGCGCCTTTCGCTGGCATCTTAAATACAATCAAGCTCCCGGGTGAAATTAGCTTAGGCCGACTCGACGTCGACGCGAAGGTGCAACTGCCGGGCAACCAAAGTGCCACGCTGACATTGTCCGGTGGTGGGCTCACGCCGGGTAAATTCGCCACGATCACGTGGAAAGCCGCCTTCTCCGATGTGAGCAAGGGAGCCCCGCTGACAGCCGCGCAAGCCTCCGGCGAAATCAAGCTTCGGACTACGGCCGACCTCCGGGTCGATGCGGTGGAGTTTACTGGCGACGTCAGTGCGACTGGTCCGAGTCTCCCGAGCGATCGGGTCAAGGTTGAGGTGAAGCTGGCGCAGGTGGAAGCCAAGTCCGGCGAGACTATTTCAGCCCGCGTCGGTCTCGTCCGCGGAGCTAACGTGGAGCCGCTCTTCAATACCCAAGTCGCTTACGCCGCAGGTAAGCCCACTCTCAGCGGCACATGGGGGCTGGCGGTCCGCAGCGAGCAACTCGCCGCGGTGTTGAGCGGCTTCGGCTTGCCCGAGGTCGCGTTGGCGGGAGAGGGGAATTTTACTTTCAACATTGAGACGAGCGCTGCGACGGCTGCCGGCACGCTGAATGGCCAAATTTCCAAACTCGAAAAACTCGGGGCCGAACTGGCTGCGATCGGGACTTTACAGATCCGGGCCGTGTTCGACGGTGGCAGCGGCAAAGATTCCGCGCAGCTCGGTAAACTCGAGTTTGCAGTGGCCGCCCCCGACGGACGAAAGTTCGTCACGGTAGCCGCGCAGCAAAAGCTCTCGTTTACTTTCAAAGACCAACGCCTCACCGCCGAGCGACCCGGGGCCGAACTCCTGCGCGTCGCATTGATCGGCGTACCGCTCGCCTGGGCCCAACCCGTCCTGAAACCGCGGACGATCACCAGTGGAGAACTGGCCGGCGTATTCGTGGTCGGTGCCGAACTGGATGGCAGCCGCGTAAAGCTCAGCACGGTCGAGCCGCTCACGTTGCGCTCGGTGACGGTCCGTGAGGGACAGAAAATCATGGTTGATCGGGTTACGGTGGCGCTGAGTCCGCGCGTGGATTACACGGCGGCGCGCATCGTGGCCGAGTTGGAAAAAATCTCGGTCTCGACGGGCGACGGTGATTCGCTCGCCGGCTCCGTATCCGCCGATTTGCTGACGGGGCCGAAGCCAGCCACTGCGTTTTCGGCGCAACTTGAGGGCAAGATTGCTGCGCTGGTGAAACCTTATTTGCCCGCCGAAGTCGGGCCGCTCACGCTCGCGCTCAAGGCCCAAGGGCGACTGGAGGGCAACGTACTCCAGCTCTCGGCACTCAAGCTCCAGATCGATCGAGAGGGCGGGGTGGTGCTTGCCGCCGTCGATGCGCTCCAACCGCTCGCCCTCGATGTTTCGACGAAGAAAATCTCCGCGCCCCAAGCCGCTGCGCCTGCCGCGCGCGTTCGCTGGGGTGAGATCCCTCTCGGGTGGGTCGAGCCCTACGTCGCGCAGTCGAAAATGTCGGGCCAGCTCGTGGCTGGGTCGCTGGAGATCACGCTCCCCGGAGGCGAAGCGATCGGCCTCCGTGCGACCGAGAAAATTGCCACGCGTAACATGAGTGTGGCGATGAACGGGCAGGACTATCTTCGCGGGGCAGATTTTACGACGGATCTGAACGCGACGTGGACAGGC
>CAMATV010000122.1 GCA_945861235.1 Opitutus sp. GAS368 | reverse complement strand
AGACCTACGCGCCGCACCTCGGCGACTGGCGCACCGGCGATCCCATGTGGAAAGGCGGCAAGGGCAAAGGCCTCATCGGCGCCATGAACTACCTCGGCACGAAGGGCGTCAACGGGATCTCCTTTCTCACCTACAACGCCGCCGGCGATGGCGACAACATCTGGCCCTTCGTCGCCCGCGACGAAAAGTTCCACTACGACTGCTCGCGTCTCGACCAATGGGAGATCGTCTTCGACCACGCGCAGGCCCGCGGCGTGTTTCTGCATTTCAAGCTCCAGGAAAACGAAAATGACGACGACCGCATCGGGCCCCAAGCCAAACCCGGCCGCGTGCCCGAATCTCTCGACGGCGGCGCCTGCGGCCCCGAGCGCCGACTCTACCTCCGCGAGCTCATCGCGCGCTTCGGCCACCACCTCGCGCTCAATTGGAACCTCGGCGAAGAGAACACGCAGTCCGTCGCAGAGCAGCAGGACATGGCGAAGTTCATTCACGACACGGATCCCTATCACCACCTGATCGTCATCCATAGCTTCCCTTCCCAGCAGGACAAAGTTTACGAAGCGCTCCTTGGCAATCAGTCCCTCCTCACGGGTGCGTCCGCGCAAAACAGCTGGAAGACCGCGCACCAGCAAACCCTCAAGTGGGTCCGCGCTTCCGCCGCCACCGGCCGCCCTTGGGTCGTCTGCAACGACGAACAAAACCCCGCCAACCAAGGCGTGCCCCCCGACCCCGGCTACCAGGGCTTCGCCGGCCTCAACAAAGCCGGCAAACCCGTCGGCTACGATTTGCACGACATCCGTCAGGCCACGCTCTGGGGCACCTTCATGGCCGGTGGTGCCGGCGTGGAATACTATTTCGGATACCAACTGCCGGAGAACGATCTCCTCCTCGAAGACTTCCGCAGCCGCGATAAATCGTGGGACTTCTGCCGCATCGCCCTCGGCTTCTTCCGCGACCACGCCATCCCGCTCACCAAAATGACCAACGCCGACGAACTCGTCGGCAACGCCGCCCACGATAACTCCGTCTACTGCCTCGCGCAAAAGGGCCAGCTCTACCTCGTGTATTTACCCAAAGGTGGCACCACCGCCCTCGACCTCAGCACTGCCCCCGGTACATTTTCCGTCGCCTGGTTCAACCCCCGGACCGGCGGCACTCCTGCCGCCGACTCCTCGCCCGCCACCGGCGGCACCAAACACACCCTCACCGCTCCCTCCACCGACGACTGGCTCGCCATCGTCCGCCGCAAATAATCCATCCGCACCATGCAATCATTCTCCTCCCTCCCTCACTCCGTCTCCCCCTCTCTCTTTCTCTCCCTCTTCCTCGTCCTCGCGAGCCCGATCACCGCCGCCACCACCGCGCCGGCACCCGCTGCCACGCCCAAAACCACCGTCTCCATCGTCGGCGACCAGTTCCACATCAACGGCCAGCCGACCTACGCCGGCCGCACGTGGAAGGGCCAAAAAATCGAAGGCCTCATGATGAACTCGCGCATGGTGCAAGCCACGTTCGACGACCTGAATCCCGAGACCATCTCACGCTGGACCTACGCCGACACCGGTAAATGGGACCCCGAGCGCAACGTCCGCGAGTTCCTCGCCGCCATGCCCATCTGGCGCGCGCATGGTCTGCTCTCCATCGGCGTAAACTTCCAAGGCGGCTCCCCCGAAGGCTACTCCTCGAAACAGCCCTGGATCAACAACGCCTACCGCGCCGACGGCACGCTCCTCCCCGACTACGCCGCGCGCATGAAGCGCGTCATCGATTTCGCCGACGACCTCGGCATGGTCGTCGTCCTCGGCTATTTTTATTTCGGCCAAGACCAGCGTCTCACCGACGAAGCCGCCGTCATCCGCGCCGTCGACGAGACCACGCGCTGGGTCCTCGCACACGGCTGGCGCAACGTCCTCATCGAGGTGAACAACGAGTGCAACGTCCGCTATGATCACGCGATTCTCCAGCCCGCCCGCGTCCACGAACTCATCGACCGCGTGAAGGCCCTAAAGTCCGCCAGCGGCCACCGGCTCCTCGTCAGCACCTCTTACGGCGGCAACACCGTCCCGCTCGAAAACGTCGTGCGCTCCTCGGACTACCTCCTCCTCCACGGCAACGGCGTCAGCGATCCCAAACGCATTGCCGAGATGGTGCAGCTCACCCGCAAAGTCGCTGGCTACACGACCAAGCCGATTTTCTTCAACGAAGACGACCACTTCAACTTCGAGGTGCCCGTGAACAATTTCACCGCCGCCCTCGGCGAATACTGCGGCTGGGGCTACTTTGATTTCCGCATGAAGGGCGAGGGCTTCGACGAAGGCTACCAGAGTATCCCCGCCAACTGGGGTATCAGCTCCCCGCGCAAAGCCGGCTTCTTCCGCCTCCTCGCCGAAATCACCGGCTCGACGCCAACCTCGAAATAGCACCCTGCACGACGCACTGAAAGCGCGTGGCGCGGAACGAACTGACTGGACGGCCCTCCGAGCGCGGCCCAACTCCCGCTCAACCCTCGGCGCGCGCCTGGGCATCTGCCGAGATGAGTTGGTTCAGTCCATCCAGCGTCGTCCGCACGCGCGATTTCACCGCCACCAGTTCGTCCGCATTCGCCACCTTCTCGTTGGCGAAAAGATAGAACTTCATCTTCGGCTCGGTGCCACTCCCCCGCGCTGCGAACGAGTAGCCGTTCGACAGCGTCACCACATAGAGGTCCTGCGCTGGGATCGTCTCGCCGTCGGCATCGACGATTTTTTCGCGCCCAAAATCCTGAAATTGCGTCACCGTCAGGTCGCCAAACGACGAGGGCGGATTCACGCGATAGCTTTCGATGATACGCTTGATCTTCGCGTTTCCGCTCGCGCCTTCGTAGTAGATGTTAATCACGCCCTCGAGGTAGAAACCGTATTTCAGGAAAACCTCATCGAGATATTCCGGCACGGTCAGCCCGCGCGATTTCACCCACGCGCAGACCTCGGCAAACATCAGACACGCGGAATTCCCATCCTTGTCCCGCAGGGAGTCGTTCGGCAGATACCCATAGCTCTCTTCGGTCCCAAACGCGTAAAACGTGCTGTGCTGCTGGAGCAGTTTCGCACGCTCCGCCAACGGCGTGCCGTCGTAGTCAAAGCCCGGCCCCATTACGGTCCGGAGCTGCTCTTCATAAAGCCGGATCTTTGCGGCAATCCACTTAAATCCCGTCAACGTCTTGACGACCTTCACCCCATGGGCCCGGCCAATGACGTCCTGCAGTTGGGTCGTCACAAACGTATTGACGATCGCGACACGTGGGCTGCCTTCACGCGGAATCCAACCGAGCTCTTTGTATTTGGTAAGCCGATATTCCGTCAGCAGCGCACCGATTTGGTTCCCGGTGAGCAGTTCCATTGCCCCGGCGCGATTTCTCACGGCGACGCCCATCCGGTCCGCATCGGGATCGGTCGCGACCACGAGGTCGGCCCCCCGCCGATCCGCCAGCGTCACAGCGAGAGAGAGCGCTTCGGCGTTCTCCGGATTCGGCGACTTCACCGTCGGAAAGCGCGCATCAAACTCTAACTGCTCCAGCACCGGCGTCACGTCGCATCCCGCATGGATGAGGAGCGGCACGGAGTGGACGGCACCAGTGCCATGGATGTTCGTGAAAATCACGGAGAGCTTGGTCGGGCGAAAGACACTCAGATCGATCGCCGCCGCCGCCGCGACCGCGAGATACGCGTCATCGGCGTCGCGACCCAAGGTCGTCACGCCGGCGAGATTCGTCTCCAAAAAGGAACTCAACTCGACCAACGGCACCGCATTGACCTCGCTCACGATACCTTTGTCTTGCGGCGGCACCACTTGTCCCCCGTCATCGAAATACGCTTTGAATCCATTGTCATGCGGCGGATTGTGGCTCGCGGTGATCACGATGCCGGCCTGGGCTTTCAGCGCGCGCACCGCAAAACTCAGCTGCGGCGTCGGCCGGGGGCCGTCGAAAATAAAGGCCTCGCCACCCAGTCGCGCCCAAGTCGATGCCGCCAGTTCGCAAAAGTGCCGGGAAAAATGGCGCACGTCGTGCGCAATCACGAGTTTCGCCCGCGCAGAATTTCCGCGGGAATCCTGATACTTCCGCGTGTAACGATAGAGCCCCACCACCGCCCGGATCAGGGTGAAATCGTTGAGCATGTTGCTGCCGATGGCGGCATGTTCCGGTGCGCCGGTCGCACTGAGGACGCCAGTTTCCGCCGCCGCCGGCACGACGCCGATCGTGCGGCCGCGCATCCCTCCCGTGCCAAACTCGAGGTAGCGGTAGAACCGGTCATTGAGTTCGCCCCACGCCTCTTTCGTCGTGAGTTCGTCGATACTCGCCAGCGCCCACGCGGGGAGCTTAGCCGAGAGGAAGGTCGTGAGGTTCTCCGCGGCACCGGGCATCAGCGGGCCCAATTTCACTGCGGCGTTAATCCGATCAAGGGTCGTCATGGGAGATGAAAAAAACTCAGCTAAGGTAGAGGCCGTCGACGACGTCAGGTTTCGGGGAAAGTTTTTCCCACGCGTCCGCAAACGAATCTTCATCGTAGCCAAACAGGGGCGAGACTTCGACGGCGATGTTGGGGCGGCCAGAGGCGTCCGTCGCGACGTTGGCCCCGTTGGCGGTCAACCAACGCGAAAATTGTCGGAGCTGATCATCTCTGCACGTCTGCGGTGAATCGAGCCCTTCGCCGTTTTTCACGGGAGAAAAATCGTCTGCGCGCAGCGTCTCGATCACCACCGCATTTTTCGCAAACGGCAGCGCGTCGAACACAAACATCTCAAACTTTACGCCATTCGCTTTCTCCGGCTTCACCGACGTGCCGTCCGCATCGACAGTCGGAATCTTCTTGTCGGCGCGGTGAAAGGGCAGCGTCGCGCCGTCTCCGCCCGCCGCCATCCGCCGCACAAATTCCCGGTCGAGCACGTGGATCGCGATGCTCCCCGCAATGTAGCGCAGCTCGCCGTTCGCAGCCGTCTCCCGCTGCATCGCCATGGGTAAATCCGAATACTCCACGACCACCGTTTTTCCACCCTGTGAGCAAAAATGACCGACCTTTTCCTCGGCGTAGGCTTTCGGCACCATCTTGCTCGTCATCTCGGAATCGCGGAGCAGGTGCCAACCGATCAAGGCCGGGTCGATGCACCGCACGAGGGGATTATCGACCTGAAAATAACTGAGGGTGTCGATCCCTTCCCGCTGCATGAGATCGAGCGCCCCGCTGCGGTCGAGGGCCCGCAACGAACCACCGTGACCGTCGGGCGAGAGCGCGAGCGAACCCGTGGTCTCGAGAATAATTTTTCCGTCCAGACTCACCGCCGGCATCCGTCCTTGGCGGAAAAAATGCACCCGCGCGGGATCGAGACCAAAGCACGCGTTGTCCGCGAAGAATACTTCCGTCGCCGCATGATTCGCATGACTCGTCATGATAAACCAATGCAGCGGTCGCTCGTAACGCAGGCCCGCCGCGCGGATTTTTTCGGCGAAAACGTGGAAGAGCGGTTTCCGTTTCAGCGGGGTAACGGGAAAGGTCCCCTTTGGTCCGTCGTAGCCGAGCCGCGTCCCTTGTCCGCCCGCCACCGTAAACGCCGCGACCCGCCCGCCGCGCAACGCGAGCTCCCCCGCCGATTTCGCCTGCGCCCACGCCTCCGCATCGCCGCCGTGTTCCGGTCGCTTTTCGTAGGGCGCGGGAGCGAGGCCCGCCAAATTAACACCCGCCGCGCCCTCACTCTTTGCAACCAGCGAACGGTAGAGTTGGCTCACCTCCGCGAGGTCTACCTCCGCCGCATCGGCGAGGAGCTGGGTTTGTTCAACCGGCGAGAGCCGGTCAAAAAAGGCGAAGACGTGCGCCTGACCGGCGCGCTCAAAAAGTTCGATGATGGGATGTTGGGCCATGCCGCAGCGGGTGTCGTCTGACTATTCGGGAAACCGATAAATCACTTCACCCGATTTCACGAAGCCCCATCGCGCCCGCAGGGTTTTTTCGACAAATTCGGGGTCGGTGCGCAGGCGTTCGAGGATTATTTCCTGCGCCTTGAGCCGTGCTACCTCGATTGCGAGCCGCTGCCGACTAGCCGTCTCCACCGCTTTCAACTGTTTGTATTCTCCCCACGCGTCGGCGAACAACACGGTCGCACCCACGCCAATCCCCACGAACAGGACGATATACAGGCTGGCGATGATTTGGCGCGGATTCACGAGGTGACGCGCCATCAACGGCAGCGACCGACCGCGAGTAAAGGAGATTTCAAACGGATGCGTACCGGGAGAGATTCGCGAGAAATTGGCGTGCGTTTTGAAACGCGGGCGCCACCTTCGGAGTCCGCATGTATCAGAGTTTTTACGGGTTTCGCGAGATGCCGTTCAATATCACCCCGGACCCTCGGTTTCTTTACCTCAGCCCGACCCACCAAGAGGCGCTCCAGCACCTCAAGTATGGCGTGGGTGAAAAGAAGGGCTTCATCGTCTTGGTCGGCGAAGTCGGCTGTGGAAAAACGACCTTGTGTCGGCGCTTCCTCAACGAGCTCGATCCGACCCATTATGACACTGCGCTCATTCTGAATCCCCGCGTCACCGAGACGCAGATGCTAAAGGCCATTCTTACCGAACTGGGTGAGACGAAGCTGGCCCGGAGCCAGCACGACCTCGTGGCTCAAATGAACCGCGTGCTCCTCGACCGCATCGAGAAAGGTCGCGACATCGTCCTCATCATCGATGAAGCCCAGAATCTCAGCAATAACGTCCTCGAGCAAATCCGGCTGCTTTCGAACCTCGAAACCGACAAACAAAAACTCCTGCAGATCGTGCTGTTGGGCCAACCCGAGCTGAAAGTCGTCCTCGCCCAAGCGGAACTCCGCCAACTCCGCCAACGCATCCTCGTCCATTACGAATTGCTCCCGCTCGCGGCGACGGACATCGCCCACTACATCCAGCACCGGCTGTCGCTCGCCGGAGGTTCCGGCCGCCCTGGATTCACCACGTGGGCCATGCGCGCGCTTCACCGGGGCAGCGGCGGGATTCCCCGCGTGCTCAATAATCTTTGCGATAAAGCTATGCTCTCCGCCTTCATTCGCGATTCCGATGAGGTCAATTACTGGGATGTGCGTCGCGCGGTCCGCGACATGAAAACGCTCACGGCATAACCGCCACCTCCCGCACGATGAGCCTCATCAACGAAGCGTTAAAAAAGGCCCAACATGTTCGCACCGGCGAAACCGTTGGCACCATGGCGCCCTTGCCCGGCGGTGGCTCGCGCGTGGCGAAACATTCCGCCCCACGCACCGCGCAACCACTCGTCCTGATCACCGCCGGCGCCATCGTGCTCATCGTCCTCTCCGTGGTCGCCACCGTTTTTCTCGTTAATCGGCCCGCCGATCCCCAGCCCTCCGTCGCCGCCACGCCCAAAGCCGCCGCATCCCCCCCCGCGGCGACGCCCCCGGCATCGTCGTCCGTAATCGTCGTGCAGATGGGCGCACCGCCTCCGGCCTCCCCGCATACCGTCATCCCCACTCCGCCGGGCCACAGTCAGCCGCCGGCCGCCACGGCGACCACGACCACTGCTGCGACGCCGTCAGCGACGGTGCCCGCGCCTGCCCCGTCCTTGGCTTCTGCCACCGCTACAGCCGAGCGCTCGGCACCGGCCCCACTCCCTGTCGCCCCTTCCCCGCCCAAGCTCGAGGAGCGTGCCATCCTCTTTGTCGACGCCATCAAGGTCGCCGGAGTCCGCGCGTTCGGTAACGAGAGTCGCGTCCTGATCAATGACCGCGTTTTCCGCCTCAACGAAATCGTCGAACGCAACTTCGGCCTGCGTCTCAGCAAAGTCGAAGTCAACGCCCTCACGTTCACCGATGCCAACGGCGCGGTCTACGTGAAACGCTTCTGAGTCGGTCGCGATCCGTTCGCCGTCTGAAGCCGTAACGACGAGAGCCTGCCCCGCCTCCGAAACGGTCCGATGCGAGATCACGCACGCGAGGGCAATCGTCGGCACTATTTTGCCCTCACCGTCGCCGACTCCGTGAGGAGAAACGTCATGAGATCGCGGATCTGGTTTGGAGTGAGTGCTTGCAACAACCCCTCGGGCATCAGCGAAACCGCGGACGCTTTCATCCCGGCAATCGTGCCCTTGGGAATCGTCAGGTTCTCGCCGGAAACTTGCCCGAGCACAAGGGCTTGGGCCGTATCCTCAAGCACGATGCCACTCGCCGCAGAACCGTCTTTCAACGTCACGACGTAGCCGATCCGGTCGGGATTGATCGCGGCACTCGGCTGCACGATGTCCTTCATCACCGAACCGTAGTCGCGGTAGACGAGATTTGATAGATCCGGGCCGATCAATCCACCCTCGCCGCGGACTTGGTGGCACGCCGAGCACACGGCCTGTTGCCCAGTGAACACTTCGCGACCGCGTTGCCAGTCGCCACCTGCAATCTCGGGAATCGT
>CAMATV010000121.1 GCA_945861235.1 Opitutus sp. GAS368 | reverse complement strand
CGCCCTGACCGGAACCGCGGAGGACGACGCCGCTGGCGTTGAGGCGAAGGGTGCCGTCGATGGTGTAGCGGCCGGGTGCGAGGAGGACGGCGCCACGAAATCCGTCGGGGCCGACGGGGAGTGTGGCGACGGCGTCGAGGGCGGCTTGGATACGGGCGCGGTCGTTGGGTGCGGAAAGCGAGGAAGGAGCGACGGTGAATTTTGCGGAGACGAAGGGGATCGGCTCGCCACCGCCCGCGTAGCCGGCGTGGGAGAAGTCGATGACGGTGTTGCCGGCGCCATCGGGGGTGTAGGCGAGGGGGCTGCCTTCGACTTGGCGAATCGAAGGCGTGGGGCGCGGCGGAAGTTCCGCGGCAACGGAGAACAGAGCGGTGAGGAAAAAGACTGCGGTGAGGGAGCGGTGCATGGGAGCGGAATGCCTAATGACCAATGACGGAGGTGCGCTCCGAGCGCGCGGCGTGGGGGCTACTTACCTGCGGCGTAGGCGGCGTAGGCTGCGGCTACTTTGCCGGATTTTTCGTCGCCGCTGTGGAAGTAGAAACGGTAGCGGAGCGTGAGCTTGCCGCCGGCTGCGACGGTGTGGTCGCCTTTGCCGACGGGGTGTTTGGCGGCGGGCTCGAAATCTTTTTGGCCGAAGGGATTCGCGGCGAAGAGGCCGTATTCGCGGGCCATCCACCACGTGGGGTGCCGGAGATTCTGCGGGTGATCGAAGATCGCGATGCCGTAGGTCTTGCCGTCCTTGGGCGCGGAGTAGTCGCACCATGGCGCGCGTTTGCCCCAGGCGGCGCCGTTGCGGTCGCCGTTGGAGGTGATGATCGTACCGCTGCCGGGGACGTCTTTGCCCTTATCCTTGCGCGGAGCGTTCATCCATTGGGCGACGCGGATGGACATGGTGCCATCCTTGTTGTCGCCGAGGACGAGCGGGGTATCGGGCTGCGCATGAATGGTGACCTCGTAGTCGAGTGTGCGGGCGGTCGCGTTGCCGCGGAAACGGAGCGTGGTGTCGTCGGTGGCGATGAGTTTGCCGTCGGGGGACAACCAGCGGTTTTTCACGCGAAGAACGCCGACGTCGCCGCTCCTGGCTTCGATGATGCCGTCGTTGACGGTGTCACCTTTGGGAAATTTCGTGCCCGAGGTGCCTTCGTTCCAGAAGTCGATTTTGTTCACGTCGCTATGGACGAACATGAGGGCGCGGTGGTGCTTGTGGTCGTGGTCTTCGCCGGGCGTTTCCTTCATGGGGAAATCGCGGACGAGGGAGGTGCCGTCGACGGCGTTAACGGGATAGAGGTAAGGGCGCGAGGCACCCTTGTAGACGTATTCGGTGAAGAGCTGACCGCCGATTTCGACGCGCACGCGGTCGGCGAGCGGGGTGAGTTTAACGGTGTGATCGGCGGCACGGACCGGCAGCAAGGGCGCGGCGAGGGCGGCGAAAAACAGGAGTGGAGACAGGCGGCGATTTTTCATGGACGAGGGTAATGAGTGGTGGAATGGAAACGAAAATGGCTCATTTTTTCGGACTGAGCGGAGTGGAGTAGTAGATTACAATATAGGTACAAGGCGTTGGACCGGCATTGCGGAGAAAGGTCGTCGCGCCCGCAGCAAAGAAAATTACGGAGCCGGGCCCACCGGTCTTGGACTGGCCATCCCAGTGGGCTTCGACCGTGCCTTCCTTTACAATAATGACTTCTTCTTGGAGGTGCTTCGAGGGCTCACCGCTTTTCTCCCCGGGATTGAGCGTGGTGATATGGCAGTGCATCTTGTCGACGGTGGCGGTCGGACCGTCGAACACGTCACGGCGGACACCCTTTGCGGTGGGCGTGACGGTGAGTTGGTCCCACGCGAAGACGTCCGAGACGAGAGGGGCGGAGGGACCGCGCGAAGGATTGGCAGGTGGAGGGGTTTGCGCGGGAAGCATGGAGGCGAGGGCGGCGGTGACGGCGCAGAAGAGGTGGAGGAAGTGGCGGAGTTTCATGGGAGGGAAATGACTTCACGACGACGGGGGCTGCTGAGGCGAAGCCGAGCAGCAGGCAGGACCAGGATTGCCTACTCGACGAACGCAATGGGGAAACGTGACGTGAGTTGCACTTACGCGGTGGGTAACTCTCTTTGAGAAAATGACCGCGCTCCCTTCCGCTCCCACGACTCAGGCTCCGCATCGCCTCCGCTGGTGGCCCGCTGGGCTGATTCTCGCCCTGGCGACGACGGCGATCACCATCGTGCGGTTGCGGGATGATCTGGCCTTTCAGCAGCGCAACTTGACCACGACGGGCATCGTGCTGGGAACGGTTGTGCTGCTCTTGATTTGGTGGACGATTTTTTCGCGAGCGCGGCTGCGACTGAGACTCGGAGTGACCTTGAGTGGGTTGGCCGCGTTGGCGTTGGGCGTATCGGTCTTTAGGATTCGCGGCGTCAGCGGTGATCTCGTGCCGATTTGGGAATTCCGTTGGGCGAAATCGGGGCGAGCCGTGGCCGCGGTGGTCGCTCCGGTGGCGAGCTCCGCGCCCGTTTCCGTGGCGCTCGGCGACCGACCGGATTTTTCGCAATTCCTCGGACGGGATCGCACCGCCGTGCTCGTCGGGCCGAAGCTCGATGCCGATTGGGCCGCGCATCCGCCGCAACCGCTCTGGCGAATCAAGGTGGGGCTCGGTTGGTCGGGCTTTGTGGTGGTGGGAAACCGCGCTTTGACGCAGGAACAGGAAGACGGTCAGGAGCGCGTCACCTGCTACGATGTTAACGACGGTCGCCTGCTCTGGTTGCATCATGACACGACGCGTTATGGAAATCCGATCGGCGGGGTCGGCCCGCGGGCCACGCCCACGGTTGTGGGAAGCCAAGTTTTTACTTTGGGTTCGACCGGACGGTTGAACGCGCTCGACCTCGCGACGGGGAAACTGCTTTGGACGCGCGACCTCGTGGCGGAGACGGGAGCGAGCATTCCGGAGTGGGGTTATGCGGGCTCGCCGTTGTTGCTCGACGGCCGCGTGATTGTCAGTGCCGGTGGTAAGGCGAACCAGTCCCTGGTGGCGTATCGAGCGGACACGGGCGAGCGCGTGTGGGCTGCGGGTGAAGCCGAGGCGGGATACGGCTCGCCGTTTGTGACGACGCTGGCTGGCCGACGGCAGATCCTCGCGTATAACCATCGGCGGATTACCGCTCACGACGCGGCGGATGGCGCGGTGCTCTGGGAATATCCGTGGGGAGTGGGCTATCCGCATGTCGCGGCGCCGGTCGTCGTCGGGGCGGATCGAGTGGTTTTTTCTGCTGGGTATGGCGTGGGCAGCGAGTTGCTCGAAATCAAGTCGGGCGCCGATGGCCGTTTCGTGGCGGACCGCGTGTGGCGCTCGCTGAAACTCAAGGCGAAGTTTGCGAATCCCGTGGCGCGCGAAGGATTTCTTTACGGGCTCGACGACGGAATATTCGCGTGCCTCGACGTGAAAGACGGAGGGGCGCAATGGAAGGAAGGCCGCTACGGTCACGGTCAGGGACTGCTCATCGGCGATTTGTTTTTGTTGATGTCGGAGGGCGGCGAACTGGTCCTGCTCAGGCCCACCCCGACGGGACCGGGTGAGTTGCACCGTTTCCGGGTGTTCTCGGAAAAGACGTGGAACCCCATCGCACTGGCGGGCGACCTGTTGATCGTGCGCAATGATCAGGAGGCGGTGGCGCTGCGAGTGAAGCTTGCGAGTGGCTCGGTCGTAGGCGGGCGTTCGGAGTAGTCCGTGTCCGTCGGGCGGGCGAGTGAGTCCGTGGCGATGCGTGCGTTTCAGGATTGTCCGCGAGACGGACCGCGCTTCGTATGACGGAACCCATCCTCCATTATCCATGCTCATCCCCCCCCCATCTCTTGCCTCCTCGCTTCGCCTCGCGTCAGTGGCCGCCTCGTTCGCCTTCGCCGGATTTTTTGGTGGGCGGTTGGAGGCCGGTGACAACTGGGCGCAATTCCGCGGGCCCTCTGGCGACGGCCGTTCGGACGCGAAGGAATTGCCGGTGACCTTTGGCGAGAGTGAACGCGTAAAATGGAAAACGGCGATTCAAGGCAAGGCGTGGTCGTCGCCGGTCATTTGGGGCGACCAAGTGTGGTTGACGACCGCGACCGAGACGGGCGACGCACTGTCCGTCGTATGTATCAACAAGGAGAGTGGAGCGATTATCCGTGAGGAGGTTTTGTTCCGCGTGGCGGATCCGCAGTTTTGCCACAAGTTCAACTCCTATGCGTCGCCGACGCCGGTGATTGAAGACGGACGCGTGTATGTGACATTTGGATCTCCGGGTACGGCGTGCTTGGACACGAAGACGGGCGCCGTGTTGTGGAAACGGACGGACTTTGTCTGCAATCATTTCAGGGGAGCGGGTTCCTCCCCGATCCTGCACGGTGACTTGCTCTACCTGAATTTCGACGGGAGTGATTTTCAGTTCGTAGTGGCCCTCGACAAGAAGACTGGGCGCACCGCTTGGAAGGTGAACCGCTCGGTTGATTTTCAGGATCTCGACGCTGCCGGGCGTCCGTCGGCCGACGGCGATTTCCGCAAGGGGTTTTCGACGCCGCATATCATTTCTCAGGACGGCCGGCCGCTTTTGCTGAGCAGTGGTGCGAAGGCGCACTATGCGTATGAGCCAGCGACGGGTGCGGAGATTTGGCGGCTGGAGGAGCGCGCGCAACATAGCGCAAGCAGTCGGCCGCTCGTGGCCCACGGCATGGTGTATCTGCAGACTGGATTTTCCAAGGGCCAGTTGCTCGCCGTCAAACTCGGCGGGGCGGGTGTGCTGCCGGAAACCCAAGTCGTCTGGCGGGAGAAAAAGAACGTGCCGAACAAGCCGTCGATGATCGCGCACGAGGATCTGATTTTCATGGTGGACGACGTGGGGATCGCGTCCTGCCTCGAAGCGAAGACCGGCACGATGCTCTGGCGGGAGCGGGTACTCGGCAGTCACTCGGCGTCGCCGATTGTGGCGGACGGGCGGATCTATTTCTTGAGTGAACACGGCATCGTGTCGGTGATCGCAGCGAGCCGGACGTTTCAGAAGCTCGCAGAAAATAAGTTTTCCGACGGCTTCATGGCGTCACCCGCAGTATCCGGGAAAGCACTATTCCTGCGGACGAAGGGTCACCTTTATCGCGTGGAATAAGGTCGAGGTGGCGGCGGGGTGCACCGCAGAGGAGTCACCCGCCAGGTGGCCGATCGCGGTGCAGACACCTGCTTCATGGTCTCTTGGTTTGCTCCGCGCTCTCCGCGTCCTCCGCCTTGCCAAGCCTTTTCTGCACTGAAGAGCTCGGGGACGGCTCGCCCGCGTCTGCGCGGGGTGTCGGTTACCTCTGACGATCCGCGCCGAGTCGCTTGGCCTCGGAGGCATGGCGGGCGGAGTCCTCGAGCCGTCCGGCGGAGCCGAGGGCGCGGGCGTAGGTGGCATGGGTGTCGGCCGAGGCCGGGTTGAGTGTGAGCGCGGCTTCGAAGTGCGGGAAGGCTTCGGTGTAGCGACCCAAAATGGTGAGCGCGGTGGCCCATTCGAGTTGGGCCTCGGCGTGGGCGGGGTTGAGGGCGACGGCACGCGCGAAGTGTGGGATCGATTCGGCGGTGCGACCGCTGCGTGCGGTGGCAAGGCCGAGGTTGCGATGGGCAAGGGCGTAGGTGGGCTTGAGGCGAATCGCCTCAGCGAAGCGGGCGAGGCCCTCGTCGGCGCGTTGGGTGGCCATAAAGGCAATGCCGAGATTGTTGGCGGCTTCGGCGTAGAGGGGTTGCAGGCGGAGGGCGGTTTCGAGATGGGGAATCGCTTCGGTGGAGCGACCCAGTTGGTTGAGCGCGTCGCCGAGATTGTTTTCGCCTTCGGCGTAGGTGGGGCGAAGCGCGAGGGTTTTTTCGAAGTGGGCGATGGCTTCGTCGGCGCGGCCAGTTTGGACCAGAGCGACACCGAGATTGTTGTGCGCCATCCAAGCGGTGGGATTTTTTTCGAGCGTGTGGGTGTAGAGCGTAAACACGTCGCGATAGTGGCCGGCTTGGTGGAAGGAGAGCGCAGCGAGTGCCAAAATGAGCCCGACGGAGGTGACGCGCCGCACGCGTGGCGAGAGGCGGGTCAGGGAGGCGGCGGCGAAGGCGAAGAGGGCGAGGCTGGGGAGATATTGAAAATGATCGGCGACAAAGGAGTAGAGGAAAGGGAAGACGTTGATGAAACCAAGGGCCGGGAAAAGCGCGCCGCCGAACAGGAGCGCGGCGGCGAGGGGCCCGCGTTGGCCGGAGCGGTGGGCATGCCCAACGAGCGTGGCGAGCAGCGCGACGGTGGCGGCGAGGACGAACCACGAAAGAACCTGGGTCGGGTCGGGCACGACGCGGGCGTAGATGAAACTGAGGTCGAGCGGGAGGAGGAGTTTGCCGAGGTAAAACCAGACGGCGCGGCCGGCGAGCAGAAGGCGTTGCGTGGCGGTGAGGGCGAAGTCGGCTCCTTGGGCGCCGATGAGAGTGTGCTCGAAAGATGCCGTGGCGACGGCGGCGAGAGCGCTGCACGCGAACCACGGGAGCAGCGGGACGACGTCGCGGCGGAGGGAGAGCGTGCCGCGTTGCCACCACGCGAGCACGAGGAGGGCGGCGGGGAGCGTGGCGGTGACGGTTTTTGAAAGGAGTGCGGCGATGAAAAATGCGGTGGCGAGGGCGTAAGCCCGGGGCGACCGGGGACGGTCGCGCTCCCACGGCGAATCGAAGCGCAGGTAGGCGAGCGCGGCGCAGAGATAGCAGACGAGGGAGAGCGTGTTTTTTTGTTCGGAGACCCACGCGACGGATTCGACCCCGACGGGGTGGAGCGCGAAGAGCAGCGCGGCGAGCGCGGCGCCGGGGACGGCGAGGCGGAGCAAGAGAGCGGCGAAGAGGCAGGCGGCGCTAGCGTGGAGCAGGACGTTGACGAGATGGTAGCCGAACGGGGCATCGCCCCAGAGCCGGTGTTCAAACCAGAACGCGGAGTGGAGGAGCGGGTAGTATTGTTGGGTTGCGCCGGGCTCAGTCCAGATGCGGACGAGGCCCTCGAAGGAGCGAAGTTCGGGGCGCGTGACGTGGCCGGGCTGGTCGTCCCAGATGAATCCGGCACCCAGTGCGGGCCAATAGGTGAGGAGGGTCGCGAGGAAGACGAGAGTGGCGAGGGCGCGGGGTGAAAGCGTTTTCATTTACCGACGGGTGCGGCGTTTAGCCGAACGAGAAACCGGGCGACGTCAGGGCGGGTGGGCCAATCGGCCGCCGCGAGCGAGCGGGCGCGGTCGAAGTCGGAACGGGCCGCAGCGGGCTGATTGAGCGCGAAGTTGGACTGGGCGCGCATAAACCAAGCATCGGGATTTTCCGGGTCGTGTGTGACCATCGTGGAAAAATCGCGGTGGGCGTCGGGCCAGCGCTGTTGGCTGGCGGCGAGGATGCCCCGTTGTTTGGCGGGTGAGGCGGGGTTGCGCGCGAGCTTGATAGCGAGGGCGAGATCGGCCTCAGCGGCGGCGAAGTCACCGCGGCCCATCGCGTGGAAGGCGCGCAACTCGTAGAGTTCGGGCATGGCGATGGCGGGCGGGTGGTCGAGGAAAGAGAGTGCGTGCTGAAGATTGAAGATCGGGGCGACGGCGTCGTTCATGACGTGGTGCGCGGGCGAAATGAGCGCGACCGCGGCAGCGAGGCGCAAGGCGGGAGGTAGCCAGCGGTGGCGGGTGGCACGGGCGAGGACCAGGCCGAGGACGGCGGCGGGCAGCAGCATGGTCATCGAGCGGGCGTAGTCTTGGGCGGTGGCGAGACCCAGCACGCCGAGGGCGAGCAGCGCGGCGCCGAGGGCGAGCGCGCGGCCGCGGTGCGGCCAGAGCAGATACACGGCGGCGAGCGCGAAACACCAGCCGGCACGGAGCCCTTCCCAGATGCCGAACGCGATGCGCGCGAGCGGTGCGTCGAGGAAATTGCGGCTGCCGAGGTAGCCGCTGACGGTCGCGCCCGCGGCGGAGTGGCCGGAAAGCAGGCCAAGGCGCACGAGGAGAAAACCGGCGAGGAGCGCGGCGGGCACGGCGGCGTCGCGCCTGAGCACGAAGTTCTCCGGGCCGTGCAGCCAGCGGCAGAGTAAGGCGAGCGGGGCGGCGGCGGCGAAGCGCTCGTCGATCCATGGGGCGAGCAGGCAGGCGAGCCACACGAGATGGTGGGATCGGGCGAACGCGGCGAGCAGCAGCGCCAGCGCGAGCCACGAATCAAAGTAGCCGAGCCAGCCGGTCGAGGTGAAAAACCACGACGCCGACCCGAGCGCGAGGGTGGCGAGAGCGGATTCAGTCCAGTCAAAGTGCGCGCGGCGGAGCAGCGTGACAAGGTAGGCGAGCACGAGCAGGCAGCCGGCGTAGGCGAGGCCGAAGAATAGTGGCGGCGGGAGCTGCAGCACGCGTCCGACGAGAGGGAAAAATAGTCGCCACTGAATCGCGCGGTGAAGTTCGTCGGCGATCGGTG
>CAMATV010000120.1 GCA_945861235.1 Opitutus sp. GAS368 | reverse complement strand
ATGATGGCGGCGTCTTTGATGGCGTCGCGGTGCTCGTCGAGGGTGGTGCGGCCGGTGATGCCGGGGAAATCGCGAGTGGCGGCGAGTGCCTTTTTGAGGGCCCCGCGCTCGGTGCTGCCGGCGCGTCGGACGGCGTCGGCGATGAGTTGCACGGAGTCGTAGCTGAGTGCGGCGAGGCCGACGGGTGCGGCACCATAGCGGGCGCGGTAGGCCGTGACGAAGCGGCGTGAGGCGGGATCTTTGCTCTCGGCGGAGTAGTGGGTCGAGTAGACGGTCCCCTCGAGGGCGGCGCCCCCGATTTCGATGAGCTGAGGGGCTTCGAAGCCGTCGCCGCCGAGCAAGGTGGAGCGCAGGCCGAGTTCGCGAGCTTGCTGGGCGACGAGCCCGGCGGCGACATAGTATCCGGGGAGAAAAAGAGTGTCGGCTTGGGTGGACCGAATGGCCGTGAGTTGGGCGCGGAAATCCTTGGCGTCACCGCTGTATTTTTGAGAGGCGACGATTTCGCCGCCGAGGGTCGTGAAGGTCTTGGCGAAGACGTCGGCGAGGCCGACAGAGTAGGGGGCCGTCGAATCGATCAGGAGCGCGGCGCGGCGGAGACCGAGGTTTTTCCACGCGTAGGTGGCGAGCACGGCGCCTTGAAAGGGATCGGCGAAACAGACGCGGAAGATGCAGTCGCCGACGGCGGTCACTTTGGGATTGGTGGAGGCCGGCGTGACGAGCGGGATGCCGGCGGCCTGGGCGATGGGTGCGGCTTCCAGGGTGCGGGCCGACGCGCATTCGCCGATGAGGGCGATCACTTTGTCGCGGGCGATGAGTTTCTTGGCGGCGGTGGCAGACTCACCGGGGAGGGAGCGGTTGTCTTCAACGACGAGTTCGACGGGGCGACCGAAAATGCCGCCGGCGGCGTTGAGATCATCGACAGCGAGGCGGGAACCGCGGAGGGCCGCTTCGCCGAAAGAGGCGTCGCGGCCGGTGACCGACATGAAGAAACCGAGTTTGACGGGCTCGCCGGTCGGTGCGGCGGCGTGGGTGAGTGCGGCGAGCGCGAGAACGACGACGAGGAGGCGGAGGTGCGGGAGCATGGTGCGAGCAGGCGCAAAATCTCCGATGGTCGCAAGCTGGCGAAGGGCTACTTTTTGCTGCGGGCAGCGCGCTAGATTTTTTCCGCGGTCCTTCCGTGGGTGAGGATTTCCGCGCTGATTTCCGGACGGTGGGATCGGGGATTTTTCCGGACTGGTGGTGACGGTGCGACGGATGGCGGCGGCGGGGCCGTTTTCGACCTAACGACGGAGGAGGGTAGCGTCAGCGTGCAGGTGGGTTCGTCATGATAAACACGCCGATACCAAAGCTGCACAAAGAAAACTACGCCCGCTTCGACCACTTGCGGTCGTTTTTCAATTCGAGGCGCTTCGTCTCAATTTGCACGCCGGCGACAGCGGAGTGGGCGCGCAGGGCTTGGAATGCGGGGGCGTTGAGCTTCCACGAGAGTGCGCCGCTGACTTCGGCGATGGACGCAACCCGGTCTTCGAAAAGAAAACCGAATTCCACGCGAGTGTCGCCGCCCTGCTTGTTCAGCGTGTCGCGGAGGAGGCGGAGAAACGCGGGCAGCTCTGGGTGCGAGGGGAGGAGGAGCCACGTGACCTTGCGGACGTTTGCAGAGACGTAGTTATCGAGGGCGGAGGCTTCCTTGACGTTAATGCGCGGGCCTTCGGTGCCGACGATAATATTACCGAGGACCACGATGGTGGCGTTTTCGGTGAGGAGCGTGCCGTAGTTCGCGAAGCCGTCGGCGAACATATTGAGTGCGACCGAGGCCGTCTTGGTGGCGAGCGTGAAGGAGGCCCAGGGGCGATTGTCTTTTTTTGAAAGACGCTTCGCGATATTGCTGACGATCCCGCCGAGGCGAAATTCGGTGCGGTCGGGCTGGAGGAGCAGGGCCTCGATGGGGAACGAATCGAGGGCGTCGGCGAGGCCCGCGTAGGCGTTCATCGGGTGTCCGGAGACGTAGAAGCCGAGAAGTTCTTTTTCGAATACGAGGCGCTCGGCGGAGGTAAAATCGTCGGTCGCTTCAGCGATGGCGGCGACTTGACCGGCGCGTTGGACGGCAGCGGGGGCGGCGGATTTCTTGGCGGGTTTGTCCTCGGCGAGCAGGTCGAGGAAGGTGTTTTGGCCGGCGGCTTTGTCGCGGGCGTTAGCGGCGACGGTGGACATGGCGGCGTCGATGCCGTCGAAGAGTTTCTTGCGCGACGCGCCGCTGAAGTCGAAGGCGCCGGTCTTCGAGAGATTTTCGAGGACGCGCTTGTTGATGGCCCGGCCATCGACGCGGGCGACCATGTCGTCAAAGTTCTTGAAGGGACCGTGGGCGTCGCGTTCGGCAATGATTTTTTGCGCGGCGAGCTCGCCGACGCCTTTCACGCCGGCGAGGCCAAAGCGGATCGCGGCGGAGCCGCGATCCGCTGGTGGAAGTGGGAGGTCTGAAGTTGAAGGAGCGGAGTCGGCGGTCGGGGTTTTGCTCTCGGCTCTCAGCTCTGGGCTCTGAGCTCGCGGCGCCGCGCCGCGGAACACTGGCGTAAACATATCGCGCGATTCGTTCACATCGGGGCCGAGGACCTTGAGACCCATGGCCTCGCACTCGGCGACGAAGTGGGAGACTTTTTCGGAGTTGCCGAGTTCGGAGCTGAGCATGGCGGCCATGAACTGCACGGGGAAATTGGCCTTCAGGTAACCGGTCTGGTAACTGAGAATCGCGTAGGCAGCGGAGTGGGATTTATTGAAGCCGTAGCCGGCAAATTTATTCAGGATGTCGAAGATCGAGTCGGCGATTTTGGCTTCGATCGCGTTGACGCGTTTGGCGCCCTCGACAAATTTTACGCGCTCGGCAGCCATCGCTTTTTCGTCCTTCTTGCCCATGGCGCGGCGCAGCATATCGGCGCCGCCGAGGGAGTAACCGGCGATGACTTTGGCGGCCTCCATGACTTGCTCTTGGTAAACCATAATGCCGTAGGTTTCGCGGCAGACATCCTCGAGGAGCTTGTGCGGGTAAGTGACGGTGCTCGGATCTTTTTTTCCGCGCACGTAGTCGGGAATCCACTCCATGGGGCCGGGGCGGTAGAGCGCAATGAGGGCGACGATTTCGTCGATGGAGGAGAGCCCGATTTGGCGGCAGAGATTTTGCATGCCGCCGGACTCGAGCTGAAACACGCCCGTGGTGCGACCCGAGTTGAGCAGGGCAAAGGTCCGGGTGTCCTCGAGGGAAATCGTCTCAATGTCGAATTTCGGATCGACCGTGCGGCGGATGTTTTCGACGGCGTCGGCGATAACGGTGAGTGTCTTGAGGCCGAGGAAGTCCATCTTCAGCAGTCCGAGCTTGCCGACGGCGTTCATGTCGAACTGCACGGTGACGTCGCCTTCTTGCTCTGTGAGCGGGACGAATTCGTCGAGTGGACGGTCGGTGATGATGATGCCGGCGGCGTGTTTACCGGTGTTGCGGACCATGCCTTCGAGGACGAGCGCTTGGTCGAAGATTCGTTTGGCGACCGGATTGCGGGTAACTTCTTGGCGGAGCTCCTCGGATTTTTCGCGGGCGGATTCGAGCGTGATGTTGAGCTCGTCGGGAATCATCTTCGCGAGCCGGTCAGCGTCGGCGTAAGGTAGATTGTGGACGCGCGAGACGTCGCGGATGACCATCTTCGCGCCCAGCGTGCCGTAGGTAATAATATTGGCGACGCAGTCGTTGCCGTATTTTTGGCGGACGTAGTCGATGACCTCGCTGCGGCGGCGCATGCAAAAATCGATATCGAAGTCGGGCGGAGAAACGCGTTCGGGATTCAGGAATCGCTCGAAGAGAAGTTTGAAACGCAGCGGGTCGAGATTGGTGATACCGAGGAGGTAGGCGACGATACAACCCGCGCCGGAGCCGCGGCCAGGGCCGACGGGGATGTTTTGTTTCCGGGCCCAATCGATGAAATCCCAAACGACGAGGAAGTAATCGATGAAGCCGGTCTTGCCGATGATGCTGAGCTCGTAGTCGACGCGCTCGGTGAGGGTCTTGGCGAGGGCTTGGTCGGTGAATTTCTCTGGGGCGGTGGCGTCAAAGCCGTAGCGCTGGGTGAGGCCGAGGAGGCAGAGCTCCCGGAGATAGCCGGCGCGATCGGTGCGGGCGATGATTTCGGGCGTGAGGGGATATTTTGGATACCGCTCGCTGCCTTTGGGGAAAGGGATGGTGAGGTCGCACATCTCCGCGACGAGTTGGGTGTTCGTCACGGACTCGGGCACCTCGCTGAAGAGCTTCGTCATCTCGTCGCGGGACTTCAGGTAGAATTCCTGGCCCGTGAAGCGCATGCGTTTTTCGTCATCGATCTTCGCGCCGGTCTGAATGCAGAGCATCGCATCGTGGGGGCCGGAGTCATGCTTACGGACGTAGTGAACATCGTTGGTGGCGATGACCTTCAGGTTGAACTCTTCGCCCAGCTTCAGGAGCCCGGGAATGATTTTAAGCTGCTCGGGGATGCCATGGTCTTGGATTTCGACGAAGTAGTTTTCGCGGCCGAAGATCTCGACGAAGCGTCCGCAGGCTTGGCGCGCCTCCTCGTGGCGGTCGTGAAGGAGGTGCTGGGGGACGAGAGACGCGAGGCAGCCGGTGAAGCCAATCAGGCCGTTGGCGTATTTCGCGAGTGTTTCAAGGTCGGTGCGGGGTTTGTAATAAAAACCCTTGAGGTGTGCGTCGGAGACCAGCTTGAGCAGATTTTGGTAGCCCGTGAGGTTTTTCGCGAGGAGGCCGAGGTGAAACATGCTCTTGCCGTCCTCGTCGGAGCGGCCGTGTTTCTCGAGGCGGGAGGTCTCGACGAGGTAGAGTTCACAGCCGACCAGAGGCTTGATACCCTTGGCCTTGGCTTGGTTGTAAAATTCTATCGTGCCGTAGAGATTGCCGTGGTCGGTGAGGGCGAGCGCCTTCATGCCCAGCTCAGAGGCACGATCCATGAGCCGGTCTATCCGGCACGCACCGTCGAGCAGACTGTAGTCGGAATGGACGTGGAGGTGGACGAAATTTTGGTCGGCGGACGGCACAGAAGGACGTTAGGGAACGGCATCGGCGTCTCCGCGCAAGAAGGGAAAAAAGCCATTGACGCGCGGCGAGTGGCTTGGCCTATTGGTCGGCTTTTCCTTTCACCACCACGTCCGCCCACATGTCCATCGAAATCAAAATCCGTAAAAATGAGCCTATCGATCGTGCGCTGCGCCGCATGAAAAAGAAGCTTGAACGCGAGAATATCATCAAAGGTACCCGCGCGAAACGCTACTTTGAGAAGCCATGCGAGAAGCGCCGCCGCAAGAACAAGGTGCAGGCCTTTACGCAGATGCTCCGCCGTCGCTACGCGGAGTGAGGACCACGGTTGCTCCTGAGCGACCGCTGTAGAATTTTTGCCGTGCTACCGACCAAATGGTAGCACGGCATTTTTTTGTAAGTAGTTTTCGCCAGTGAAACTTGCCAGAATTTTTTTCGTTTAGCAGCCCATGCGTACGAAGCCAATCCTTGCCCTGTCGACGAGCTGGTGTTCGCACCGCCACAGGGACGGTTATGTCATGCTGCGCGAGATGGCCGACCTCGGGTATGAATACGTCGAGCTCAGTCACGGGATTCGGATTACCTTGGTGCCGGGGATTCTCAAAGCGGTGGAGGAGGGGGTCGTAAAGATTTCTTCGACGCACAATTTTTGTCCGTTGCCCACTGGGGTCGTGCAAGCCGCCCCCAATTTGTTTGAGCCCTCAGTGACGGAGCACCGGGAACACGACCAATGGTTGCGTCACACCAAGCGATCGATCGATTTTGCCGCGCAGGTGAAAGCGCGGGTGCTGGTTTGCCACTTGGGCAGTGTGACTTTTTTTTGGTTCGATCCGGCTCGGAACATCCGCAACTATCTGCGCGTTCACCACGACGCGGGCCGGGGAGGCGACGATTCGACCTATCAGGCGCTTTTGGCGAAATCCGTCACGAAGTTGCGCAAACGGATGGGGCCGTTTTGGGAGCAAACCAAGGCCAGTCTCAATGAAATCTATGACTATGCGTCGCAGAAAGGAATCAAACTCGGTCTAGAGAATCGGGAGAAGTTTAATGAGCTGCCGCTGGACGCCGACTATGCGGATTTCATTATGGGGCAGCCACCCACCGCGCCGATCGGCTACTGGCACGATACCGGACACGCTGACATTAAGGAAGGAATGGGACTGCTCAATCACCGCCAGCATCTCGCGAAGAACGCCCCGCGCCTCCTGGGGTTTCACCTGCATGACGTGAGTGCCACGGGCAGTGACCACCAAGGGGTGGGTTCCGGTCATATCGATTTTAAAATGGTGAGCGAATTCTGGCGGCCCGAGCATCTGCTCACGTTGGAGCTCAGTCCCCGGATGACGTTGGATGATGTGAAAATTTCGAAGGCGCGGGTTGAAGCGCTGATGTAGGGGCGGCGCTGATGGAGGGAGGTGTGGGCGTGGGACGCCTAAAAAGGCCACCCCGGCTAGCTGGTTGGCGATACGGCTGGCTTTGCCGCAATCTCGGCCACCCATCGACGATGCGGACCGGAGAGGGTCAGGGTCTCGAGATCGGACAGCCCTACCCAGACCAATTCCGCCGGGAGTTTCCCGCGGGGCTCAGGGGTGGCGTAGATTGATTCCGTAATGTGGAAGCGGGTGATGCCGCGCCGCTTTTTCGCGAGGAGTTCGCCGCGGGCGACCCTAGCCGGATCTAGGCCGGCCTGCTCAGGAGTGGGCAGTTCGTGAATGTTCGCCAAGCGACGGGCGCCGGCGGCGGAGCGATGGAGGAGGAGCGCCCCGTTTTTTTGGCACCACACGCGAGTGACGGCGCGCTGTTCCATTTGCTTGGGGGCGAGCCGGGGAAACGCCTCCGGCTCGCCTCGATTGGCGGCTGCGCAGAATGGGCGCACCGGGCAAGTGAGGCACAGCGGATTGTGGCGGAAGCAGACGGTCGCCCCCAATTCCATCATAGCCTGATTGTGGTCGCCGGGAGTGTCGACGGGAAGGAGCGCCTCAGCCAGAGGGGCGAAATTTTTCGACGCACTGGCCGAGTCGCGAAACTCCGTGGCGTCGGCGGTGAGGCGAGCGAGGATGCGGACGACGTTGCCATCGACACACGCGGCGGGGGCGCCGAAGGAAATGCTCGTGATCGCGGCCGAGGTGTAGGGGCCAACGCCGGGCAATTCGCGCCACGCGGCGGGCGTGCGGCGCAATTCGGGCCAGGCGGCGACTTGCTGGGCGAGGCGATGGAGATTCCGAGCGCGCGAGTAGTAGCCGAGCCCCTCCCAGAGTTTTAGCACGCGGGCTTCGGAGGCGGCGGCGAGGGTGGCGAAATCGGGTAGTTCGGCGAGCCAGCGGGCGAGGTAAGGGAGGACCGTTTTCACCTGAGTCTGCTGCAACATGAATTCACTCACGACGGTCTTGTAGAGCGAAGGGGCCTCCCGCCACGGGAGTTGGCGGGCGTGAACCCGATACCACGCGAGCAGGGCGCGTTGGAATTCGGTGCGTCGGGTAATCAGTTTTTTGGCCACGCCTTCACACAAGGCGCAAAAGACCGTGGCTGCGAAGCAGAATCCCTTTGTGCTTTCGGGGCTTTTTGTGGCCATCTAAGGGCATGCCCAAGCAGTTCAACGACGAGCCCGAAGCGCCCAAGAAGCTGGCCTCCTACACCGCAAAACTCGACGACGCCCAGATGGAAAAACTGCGCGCGATTTGCGTGGAGCGCGGGTGGACGCCGTTCGAAGTCGCCTACACGCGCTTTGCCTTCAAGGCCGACCACCTCAAGACGAACGTGAGCGCCTACACGAGTGGCAAGGTCGTGATTGCGGGCAAGGGCACCGAGGATTTTGTGCGCGATGTGCTGGAGCCTGAAGTGATCGGTGCGGCGACGCTCGGCTACGACGAGGTGTTGCACCCGGATTGGTTCGAATCACACGCGGGGCTCGACGAGAGCGGCAAGGGAGACTTTTTTGGACCGGTGATCGCGGCGACGGTGATCGCCGACAAGTCTGCCATCGAGATGTGGCGCAAGGCGGGCGTCCAAGACTCGAAGAAAATTGCGGAGGGGAAAATTCTGCTGCTCGACCAGCTCATCCGCGAAACCAAAGGCGCGGTGGTGCGGACATGTTTTTGCGGGATGCCGAAATACAACGACCTGATGTCGCGCCCCGGGGCTAATCTCAACCGACTGCTGGCGTGGCAGCACGCCACGGCGCTGGAGCAGGCGCTCGTGGCAAAACACGTGCCGTGGGGTCTGCTGGACCAGTTTACCGAGCAGCCCCTCGTGCAGCGCGAACTCGCGAAAAAGGGCGTGAAAAATTTCGATTTGAAAATGCGGACGAAAGCGGAGTCCGATCCGGTGGTGGCGGCTGCGTCGGTGGTGGCGCGGGCGGAATTTGTGCGGCAGATGAATCTGCTTTCGAAAAAATTTGGGGCCAAACTCCAAAA
>CAMATV010000119.1 GCA_945861235.1 Opitutus sp. GAS368 | reverse complement strand
AGATCGATCCGGAGTGTTTTCAGCTGGGCGAGAAACCGTTCGTTGGCGAAACGCTCGGGTGCGACATAGAGGAGTTTTAGGCTTCGCGCGCGCAAAGCGCTTTGGATTTCCTCAAACACCTCGCGGCTCACCGAGGAATCCAGCCGCGCCGCCGCGATGCCGCGCGCGAGGAGAAAATCCACCTGATCCTTCATCAGCGCGATCAGCGGTGAGACGACGACGGTGAGCCCTTCGAGCAGCAATGCCGGGAGTTGGTAGCACAGGCTCTTGCCGCTGCCGGTCGGAAACACGGCGAGGGCCGAGTGGCCAGCGAGGAGTTGCGCGATCACGGCTGCTTGGCCGGCGCGGAAGGCAGTGAAACCAAATTTTTCGCGGAGGAGCGCCTCGGTGCGGGCGACGTGAAG
This sequence comes from Opitutus sp. GAS368, assembly GCA_945861235.1. Lineage (GTDB taxonomy): Bacteria > Verrucomicrobiota > Verrucomicrobiia > Opitutales > Opitutaceae > GAS368. The sequence goes on along the minus strand of CAMATV010000119.1, from coordinate 8,081 downwards.
CGAGGTCGCAGTCATACGCACAACGGTGTGCACTCTATTTGGATTCGCACCAAGCGAATGTTTTGCCTCAGCAGTGTCATGCCGGACCCAGCCCCGGCCACCGCCCGTTTCCGCTACGCCACCCAACGAGGAAAAGGATATCTTCCCAGTAGAGAATCTTGATCCGATCCCAGTCCTTGTTCGCGAAAATGAACGCCGCACCGTGCCGGGGATTTTCCCGCAAGCGCTCCGTCGCCAACGTCCATCGTCCGTTAAACTGTTTGCGCCTGTCCCCCAGCTCGATGGCCAGGGAGATCTTCAACGCGGTCGGCAACATCAGCATGGCTCTCCTTGCAGTGCCCGCACCAACGCGGCCAGTACGCGGACCTCGCTGCCGCGCACGACCACGCCATCCGGCAGTGACACGCTCAACTCCGCCGGGGCCTTCTGCCCCATCGGCAGTTGCACCTGCGCAAACCGCACCGCGCTCCCGCCGCATATCAAGAGCTGCCAACTCGTGCTCGGCTTCACCGAATTCGAACTTGGCAGTATTTGGAACACGATGCCCCCGCACACGCACAGCCGTCGCACGGAAATCTATCTCTACTTCGATCTCGGCGAAAACATCGCGATGCACTGCAGAGGCGAGCCGCAAGCCACCCGCCACCTCGTCGTCCGCGACCGCGAGGCCGTCCTCTCCCCCGCGTGGTCCGTTCACTGTGGCGTCGGGACCGGTGCCTACCGCTTCGTTTGGGCCATCGGCGGCGACAACCAAGTCTTCGCCGACATGGACCCCGCCCCCATCGCGACCTTACGCTGACTCGTTCGACGCAGTGCCCCGCACGCTCGAACGCTGCTCGCTCGCCCCCTGCCCCACCGCGCCGCTTACTCGACGTTCGCGATTTGCTCCCGCACTCGCTCGAGCTCGTTCTTCAGCTCAATCACGGCGCGCGAGATCGTCAGATCGTTGGCTTTGCTCCCGATGGTGTTCACCTCACGACCGATTTCCTGCAAAATGAACTCCGCCTTGCGTCCGATTTCCCCCTCCGATTTCAGCAGCGCGGCGAATTGCTCGAAGTGGCTCCGCAGCCGTGTAATCTCTTCCGTGACATCGCAGCGATCGGCAAACAGCGCGATCTCGCGCAGCACCCGCTCATCGTTCAAATCCAATTCTAGCCCCGCGTCCCGCAGCCGCTTCATCAATTGCTCGCGATAGTTCGCGGGAACTTGCGGCGCACGGGCCACCACCACGTCAACCTGCCGATGGAGCAATTCGCTGCGCTTGATAAAGTCGATCATCAGCGACTCGCCTTCTTTCGCCCGCATGGCCGAAAACGACCGCAAAGCCGTCGTCAGCGTGGCCGTCAGCGAGGCCTGCGCCGCCTCGGCCGCTGGCAGCTCACTCTCGCGGCGCTGGGAATTCGCCACTTGCCACAACAACTCGGGGGTCGGTTGAAACGGCACGCCCTTGCGCGCCGCAAACGCCGCCACCCGGTCCAAAGCCTCGGACGCCGCCTCCTCGTCCCAAATGGCCTGCGTCGCGGATTTGCTCCCGGTCAGTTCGATGTCGACGTGCACCTTGCCGCGTGACGCGAACTTTCTCACCCACTCGCCCACGAGCGGTTCGAGGCTGTCCCACTCCTCCGGCATTTTTACCGTGAGATCGAGTGTCTTCCGGTTCACCGAGTTGACCTGTACCGTCAGAGAAAACCCTGCCAGTTCCGCGGTCGCCCGCCCGTAGCCAGTCATGCTTTTCATAGTTTCACGTCTAAAATCTTCGCAACCTGCTGCACATCTTTGTCGCCGCGCCCCGAGAGATTGATGATAATCACCTTGTCCTTCGCCAGCGCCTTCGCCCGCTTCATACCCTCGACGATCGCGTGCGTCGATTCGAGCGCGGGGATAATGCCCTCCAGCCGCGAACAGAGTTGAAAGGCCGCCATGACCTCGTCGTCCGTCGCGTAAGCAAACTGGATACGCCCGCGGTCGCGATAGAACGCGTGCTCCGGACCCACCGCCGCGTAATCGAGTCCCGCGCTCACCGAGTGCGTCGACTCAATCTGGCCCTCCGCATCCTGCAGGAGAAACGTCTTGCAGCCCTGGAGCACCCCGAGGCGACCTCCGGCAAAACGCGCCGCGTGCTCGCCGCGCTTGATGCCGTGCCCACCGGCCTCCACGCCGATCATCCGTACGTTCGGCTCCTCGAGGAATTCGAAAAACAGGCCGATCGCGTTGCTGCCGCCGCCAACACAGGCAATGAGCTCGTCCGGTAGCCGCCCTTCCCGGGCGAGGATCTGCTCCTTCGCCTCTTGGCCAATGACGCGGTGAAAATCCCGCACCATCATCGGATAGGGATGGGAGCCATAGGCGGTGCCCAAGATGTAGTGCGTGCTGCGTACATTCGTGACCCAGTCCCGCATCGCCTCATTGATCGCCTCTTTGAGCGTTTGTTGGCCCGCGGTCACCCCGCGCACCTCGGCCCCCATGAGTCGCATCCGAAACACATTGAGCGACTGCCGCTCCATGTCGTGCGCGCCCATGTAGACGACACATTCCAGACCAAACTTCGCGCACGCCGCCGCGGTGGCGACGCCATGCTGCCCCGCGCCGGTTTCCGCAATAATCCGTTTCTTGCCCATCCGGCGCGCGAGTAACGCCTGCGCCAGCGCGTTGTTGATTTTGTGCGCTCCGGTGTGGAGCAAGTCTTCCCGCTTCAGATAGATCTTGGCTCCGCCACAATACTCCGTGAGTCGCGCGGCGAAGCCCAGCTCGGTCGGACGCCCCGCAAACTCTTTCAAGTGGTGCCGCAACTCCGTGAGAAACACCGGGTCTTTTCGCGCCAAATCGTAAGCGGCACCCAATTCTTGGAGCGCGGTCATGAGCGTCTCCGGCACATACACGCCACCATAACCACCGAAATGACCACCCGTGTCGGGCAGTGAGAAGCGGTCAAGGGGTGCGGTGTGGGCGTTGGCGAGAGACATGGTAGGCAAGAGTGAGACGAGGCTTCGGGGAGAAGCAAAAGATTTTCCGCGATTCACCCGCCGTGATCCCCCCCGCCCCATTCGTGCTCGGCCGTGCTTCGGTCCCGTAACGCCTCACTTCTGCGCAACGCGACCCTTTAGAAATGTCAGCACGTCCTGGAATTTATTCCGATTCGACTCATCGACCGCCACGAGATTTTCATGCGCCTCCAGCACGAGGCGGGCACTCTCCAGTTCCGTGGGCTGCACGCCTGCCAACACCGTGTCGCACTTGCTCACGCACTGGGTAAAGTCCCCCGCATCCACAATCAACAGACGATGCAGGCCGAGGTTGCGGATCAGCTCGAAGTTGCGCTCACCCACCCGCGCCAAGACCAAGCTGCCCCGCGGCACCGTCTTGCGCAGCTCCAGCGCGGCACCCGCCAGCACGCCGAGAAACGTGCTGTCCATGCTCGTACAGTTCTGGAAATCGAGCACGAATCGTCGCCGGCCCTGCTGCAGCAGCTCGCTGATGAAATCGCGCAGACATCCGCTGTTCTGAAAACTCGCGCGGCCGTCGACTCGGACGACCACGGGGTCGGACGAAGCATCGACGAGGTAGACAGGCTTGGCGGCAGACGCGGACATTGCGAACAGAGGAAGAAAAGAATCGACCCGCCGGAGGACGGCTCAAGCGCGATCGCTCGGGCCGTCACTCAGCAAGTGCGACGCACAGATTTGCGGAAATATCTTTCGATCGGGAGAAATCGCCCCCGCCCTCATCGGGCGAGGGCGCGCGGGTCGACTCAGTTTTTTGCCACAATTTGGCGGAGCACGTAGGGCAAGATCCCACCGTGTTGGTAATAATCGATCTCGATCGGCGTATCGATGCGGCAGCGCACCGGCACATCGAACACTTCGCCGTTTTTCCGCGTGATGCGCAGCACGAGGTCCTGCTGCGGTTTGATATCCGGACTGAGACCGACGATGTCATAGGTCTCTTGACCGTCGAGCAGCAGCGACGCCGCGGTCGTGCCTTCTTTGAACTGCAGCGGCAGCACACCCATGCCGACGAGATTGGAACGGTGAATGCGTTCGAAGCTCTGCGCGACGACGACCTTGACGCCCAAGAGGTTCGTCCCCTTGGCCGCCCAATCCCGCGATGAACCCGTGCCATATTCTTGTCCGGCGAGAATGATCAGCGGCGTGCCCGCTTGCTGGTGGGCCATCGACGCATCGTAAATCGACGTCTTGGCGCCGTCGGCACCCAGCGTATTGCCGCCTTCTTCGCCGCCGAGCATCAGATTCTTGATCCGGACATTGGCAAACGTGCCGCGGGTCATGATGCGATCATTGCCGCGCCGCGAGCCGTAGGAGTTGAAATCCTCGAAGGCGACGCCGTTCTCCACGAGAAAACGACCGGCGGGCGAGCTCTTCTTAATCGCACCGGCCGGTGAGATGTGGTCCGTGGTCACCGAGTCGCCAAAGATGCCGAGCGCACGCGCGCCGGTGATCGGCTGAATCGTGCCGGGCTGCATCGAGAAGCCCGTGAAGAACGGCGGCTCTTGGATGTAGGTTGATTTCAAATCAAACGTGTAAACGTTGCCCGTCGACGATGGGATCTCGTTCCACTTTGGATTTTGCTCCGCAAAATTTCTGTAGAGCTTCCGGAAGACTTCCGGCTTCAAGGCGGCCTGCATGGTGTCGCGCACTTCCTCCAGCGTCGGCCAGATGTCGGCGAGATAAACCGGCGCGCCGTCTTTGCCCGTGCCGAGCGGCTCGCACGAAAGGTCGAGATCGACCCGCCCAGCGAGGGCGAAGGCCACCACCAGCGGCGGCGACATCAGGAAGTTTGACTTCACATTCTGGTGCACCCGCGCCTCGAAGTTGCGATTGCCCGAAAGCACGGAGGCAGTGATGAGGTCGTTCTTCACGACGGCTTCCTCGATATTGGCGTCGAGCGGACCGGAGTTACCGATACACGTCGTGCAGCCGTAGCCGACGGTATTAAAGCGCAGCTTGTTCAGGTAGGTCTGAAGACCCGTTTTCTTGAGGTAGTCGGTCACGACCCGCGAGCCGGGAGCGAGGGACGCCTTCACGGCGGGATTTACCTTCAGGCCTTTCTCCACCGCTTTTTTCGCCAGCAAGCCGGCGGCGAGCATGACACTCGGATTGGAGGTATTCGTACAACTGGTAATCGCCGCAATGACCACGGACCCACTGGCGAGCTTCGCTTTTTTCTTCGCCGTAGTCTCGACCTTTACGGACTTCGCATAGTCGGCGCGCATCTTGCCGAAACCATTTTCCGCAACCGGGCGCTGATAGGCCGCGAAAAATTCCCGCTGCAAATTTGGCAGCTCGATGCGGTCCTGCGGACGCTTGGGGCCGGCCACGCTGGGCACCACGGTGGCGAGATCGAGCGCGAGGTCCTGCGAGTAGTCGATCGCACCTGGCTGCGGAATGCCCCACAGGCCCTGCGCCTGATAGTAGGCTTCGTAAAGCGCGACATGCTGCTCGTCGCGGCCCGTGGCGCGTAAATAATTCGAGCATTCGGCGTCGATCGGGAAAAAGCCCATCGTCGCACCATATTCGGGCGCCATGTTAGCGATCATCGCGCGATCAACCACTGGCAGCGCCGCCGCACCCGGTCCGTAAAACTCGACGAATTTCCCGACGACCTTCGCCTTGCGGAGGATCTGCGTGAGCGTGAGTGCCATGTCCGTGGCCGTGACGCCTTCGCGCAGCGCACCGGTCAGATGCACACCGACGACGTCAGGCGTGAGAAAATAAACTGGCTGCCCGAGCATTCCCGCCTCGGCCTCGATGCCGCCGACGCCCCAACCAACGATCCCGAGACCATTGATCATCGTCGTATGCGAGTCGGTGCCGACCAAGGTGTCGGGGAAGGTGACCCCCGCGCGATCGCTGAGCACGCCCTTGGCGAGATACTCCAAGTTCACCTGATGGACGATGCCGATGCCCGGCGGCACGACCTTGAACGTATCGAACGCTTGCATACCCCACTTCAGAAATTCGTAGCGCTCACGATTGCGCGTAAACTCAAGATCGAGGTTCTTCGCCAAGGCATCCGGCGTGCCCGCGAAATCCACCTGTACCGAGTGGTCGACGACGAGGTCGACGGGGACGAGCGGTTCGATGATCTTCGGATTCTTCCCGAGCTTGACGACCGCCGAGCGCATCGCGGCCAGATCGACCAGCAGCGGCACTCCGGTGAAGTCCTGCAATACAATGCGCGCGACGACGAACGGGATCTCCTCCGTGCGCGGAGCCTGCGCATTCCAACCCGCGAGATCCCGGATGGCGGGCTCGGCGACGCGCTTGCCGTCGCAATTGCGCAGCAGCGACTCCAGCACGAGGCGGATCGAAACCGGCAGGCGCGAAACCTTAAAGCCGGCCTGCTCCAGCGCAGGCAAGGAATAGAATTTATGCGACACTCCGTTGGCGGAGAATGTCTGCAGGGTATTGAAGGGATTCGGAAGGCTCATGGAATATAGGCGGAAAGAGAGACAGAAAGGGCGGGTCGCGGGCGACCCGCCCGTGAAATCTTCAGCTGGCGAGCGCCGCCTTCACCGCCGCGAAATTGGGCAAATCCTTCGGCGTCGCGGTCTGCTCGGCGTATTTTACCACCCCATCGTGGCCGATCACAAACGCCGCCCGGGCCGAAGTATCACCGATCCCAGCCAACATCGGGAAAAGCACGCCATAGGCCTTGGTGGTCTCCTTGTTCAAATCGGAAAGCAGGGTGACACCGATCTTGTTCGTCTTGGCCCAAGCCTCCTGCGTAAAGGGACTATCGACACTGATTCCATAAACCGTGGCACCGAGCTTCTCATAGTCAGCGAGGCCGCTCGTCTGATCGCACATTTCCTGGGTGCAGACGCCCGTGTAGGCTAGCGGGAAAAAGAGGATCACGGTCTGTTTTTGGCCGAAATTGGCGCTCAGCTTGACGTCGACGAGACCGTCCGCGGTCTTGGACTTGAGGGTGAAATCAGGGGCTTTGGAGCCGACAGCGATAGGCATGGGAGGAATGTTGTGAGGTTGTTTTTCTAGGGGCCGCACGGTTGTCGCACGGCTGGAAAGGTCAGGTTGAGCCGCGCCCGCCACCGCCGCAAACCGTTTCTCCGAGTTGCCGCTGTCTTTCTTTTTCACGCGTCCGCATTCTTAGAAACACACTTGCGCGCCCACTCTCCCGGCCCGTTTAATTTCACCCCTCGCAATGACGCTCCTCGACGAACTCCACTGGCGCGGCCTTTACGCCGACTGCACCGATCTTGACGCGCTGACCAAGCGCCTAGCCGAGGGCCCGACCACGCTCTATTGCGGATTTGATCCGACCGCCGACTCCCTCCACGTGGGCAATCTCGTCCCGCTGCTCGCCCTGCGCCGTTTCCAACTCTTCGGCCACCATCCCATCGCCCTCGCGGGCGGCGCCACCGGCATGGTCGGCGATCCGTCGGGCAAATCCTCCGAACGCAACCTCCAGACCAGCGAGCAGGTCGCGCACAATATCGCCTGCATCAAACAGCAGCTCGCTAAGTTCCTCGATTTCGAAGCGCCCGCCAACCCCGCGCGTCTCGTCGACAACGCCTCGTGGACGGCCCCCGTCACGTTTCTTGAATTCCTGCGCGACGTCGGAAAATATTTTTCCGTCAACCAGATGATCGCCAAAGACAGTGTGCGCTCACGACTCGAGAGCGAAGGCGGCATCAGTTATACGGAATTCAGCTACATGCTGCTCCAAGCCTTTGATTTTTGCTACCTGCGCCAGTCGGCCCACTGCGAAATCCAGGTCGGTGCCACCGACCAATGGGGTAACATCACCGCCGGCACCGATCTCATCCGCAAGAAACTGGGCCTGCCCGCGTGGGGCCTGACCTTTCCTTTGCTCACCAAGAGCGACGGCACCAAATACGGTAAATCCGCCAGCGGTGCCGTCTGGCTCGATCCGGTGCGCACCACGCCCTATCGTTTCTACCAGTTTTTCGTCCAAGCCGAGGACGCCGACGTCGTGAAACTACTCAAGGTGCTCACGTTTCTCTCGCAGGAAGCCATTGGCGCCCTCGCAACCGAGATGAAAAACAACCCGGGCGCACGGGCTGCGCAGAAAACGCTCGCTCG
>CAMATV010000118.1 GCA_945861235.1 Opitutus sp. GAS368 | reverse complement strand
AAGCACAGCGTCTCCCGGCTGATCGGTGCGCCTCCCGGCTACGTCGGCTACGACGAGGGCGGACAGCTCACCGAGGCCGTGCGGCGCAAGCCCTACGCGGTGATCCTCTTCGACGAAATCGAGAAGGCGCACCCGGATGTCTTCAACGTTCTCCTCCAGGTGCTCGATGATGGGCGCATCACGGACTCGCAGGGGCGCACGGTCGATTTTAAGAACACGATCATCATCATGACGTCGAACCTCGGCTCGCGGCATCTGCTCGAAGGCGTGACGGGTGACTCGATTCCCGAGAGCGTGCGCGAGAGCGTGATGATGGAGCTGCGCAAGGCGTTCCGCCCCGAGTTTCTGAACCGCATCGACGAGACGATCCTCTTCAAGCCGCTCACGTTGGAGGAAATCACGACCATCGTGGACCTGCTGCTGGCCGATCTCAACAAGCGCCTCGCCGACCGCCGCGTGACCGTGTTGCTCGACAAAAAAGCGAAGGAGTGGGCCGGGGAGAAAGGTTACGACCCCGTCTTTGGCGCTCGCCCGTTGAAACGTTTCCTCCAGCGCAATATCGAGACGCAGCTCGCGCGGGCTCTCATCGCGGGGGCGGTGGTCGAGGGCAGCGAGGTGACGTTCGTGGTGAAGGGGGATGCGCTCACGATGAAGTAAGCGGGGATGGTGAGGCGAACGCGACGAGGGCGTCGCGTCCCCCAATAAATGGGTGAGCGCGTGGAGTGGGAGCGGCGACGGTCTCATCGCTGGGTATTCCATTGAGCGACGGTCTCATCGCCTAGAAAATCCGTGCAAACGAGGCGGGTTTTTCCTCGCACCGAACGGAATCCGCGTTTGAGTTTGCCCTGCGACCATCCATTGCCCCCAAAGGTTCTGCCGATTGCACGAGCATCAGCAGTCCATTTCGGGCGCGACGCGGTGAACGCGCGTCCTCACCCGAAATTCCCTCAAGCATGAAAATCATGAACCGGCGTCGTTTCATCCTCAAGTCTCTCGGTGCAACCTTGGCGCTCCCTTCACTTCCGTCGCTCCTAGCCAATGCCGTGGGTGGAAATTCTGCCGTGCAGGCAGCCAAGGGCGCCGGGGCCGGCGCGCGGCGTTTCGTCGCGGTCGGGAATCTGCTCGGTTATCAGGTAAAGCAGTTCTTTCCCGAAACGACGGGCGCGGCCTACGAGCAGACCACGTTGCTCAAACCGCTCTGGGATGTGCGCAAGCACCTGACGGTTTACCGCGGGCTCGACCACGGGATCAAGGGCGGTCACTTCGCGGTGCACTCCTTCCTCTCGGGCGTCCTCAATTCGGAAGCGCAGAACCGGCCGAGCGGCAATGTCACAATCGACCAGTTCATGGCCGACAAGATTGGCCATCAGACGCGCTTCCCTTCGCTGACGGTCGGCTCCGAGGGCGGCATTCACGGTGGCTGTCAGATCGCGTGGACGAAATCCGGCGTGCGTGTGCCTCCCATCACCGGGCCGGCCGAGTTGTTTGACCGCCTCTTTGTCAGCGACTCCCAGGAGCGCTTGGATCGGCGCAACGAGGAAAACCGTTTGCAGGCTTCCATTCTCGATACCGGGTTGGTGGACGCGAACCGTCTCTCCAAGCGGGTCAACCGCGAGGACAAGGACAAGCTGGACGAATACTTCACCTCCATTCGTGACGTCGAGAAGCGCCTCGAACTCCGCCAGCGTTGGGCCAGCCTGCCCAAGCCGGAGTCGCCCTTTGAGAAACCGGCCAACAAGAACCGGGTCGACGATCTGCCGATGCTCTACGAGCTGATCGCGCTCGCGCTGCAGACCGATTCGACGCGCATCGCCACGCTGGAAATTGGCGGCGATTTTCTGCCGCAGAATCTGGGCATCGACAAGGCCTACCACGGCCTCTCGCACCACGGTAACGAGGCGGCGGCGATCGCGCACCTCATCACGCTCGAGACCTACCAAATCGAGCACTTCGGCAAGTTCCTCGCGCGCCTTGCCAAGATGGACGACGGAGACCGGACTTTGCTCGATTCGACTTCGGTGCTGTTCGGCAGCGGCATCGGCGATGCGAACTCGCACAAGAACTCCGACCTCCCGATCCTCCTCGCCGGCGGAGGCTACCGTCATGGTGAATTCAAGAAGGTCGCGGCATCGGGTCCGAACAAGGTGCCGCTGTGCAATCTCTTCGTCGATATCGCCCAGCGCATGGGAGTGGAGACGGAGTCGTTTGGCACGAGCACGGGCCGGTTCGGGATTTCGTAAAGTGGTTTCCGGGAAATTTCGTTCGCCGCTGAGCGTGGGTCTTTCTGGATACGCGACGCCTTCTTCGCGTGCGCGGCAGAAACGCGCCGAGAGCGTCGCGTGCCCATTCAAATTGATCCGCTACCTTGGACTCGCGCTCGTCGCGACCTTCGCTCAGGCGGCGGAATCGCCCGGGCAAAAAGCACTTTCCCGCTTCACGGGAAAATACTGCCTGAAATGTCACGACGTCGAGACCCAGAAAGGCGACCGCGAATTTGCGAGTTTCCAGCTGCCGCTCGCCACGCAGGCGGCGCTGATCACGGCCAAGGATATCATCGATCAGCTTACGCTGCGGGAAATGCCACCCACGAAGGCGGAACACCATCCGACTGACGACGAGCGGCTCGCGATCATCCGCGTCCTGCGGGAGGGCATCGCTGGGGCGCGCGGCAAGATCGAGAGCACCGCCGCGCGCACGGTCATGCGCCGGCTTTCGAACCGTGAATACGAGAACACGCTGGCGACCCTCTTTGGTCGCCGGGTGGATACCCTCGGTCTCACGGCGGATTTTCCGAAGGAGAAGGCGAGCGAGCATATCGACACCATCGGGAAGTCGCTCGTAACGTCCGGCTTTCTGCTGGACCAATATTTCCAGTCCGCCAACCGCCTTGTCGAGGCCCGCCTCGGCCGGCCGGAAATGCCGTCGAAGTCCTGGCACTTCACGGAAAATTTCGTGCAATACGAGGAGCTGTCGGGGCCGCATAAGGCGGCCCTCAACTACAAGTTTCTCTGCCTGTATGAGCAGCCGAATACCGACACGCGGCAGGGCGGCTACGGACATATCGAGGACTTTCTTAAGGGCGTGCCGGTCTCCGGGCTCTACGATATCGAGGTCCTGGCGCAGGCGATGCATCGCGACACGCACTACGATCCCACCATCTTCAGCATCGATTTCTCCGAACCGTTTTTGCTCGGTGTCGTTCCCGGCGACGCGACCAAGAACCACATCCATTATCCTCAGGCGATCGAGCCGCTCCTCGCGCAGGCGACGGTGCCCGATGACAAGCCGGAGTGGCTTAAATTCCGCGTCTGGCTCGAAGCTGGGCAGACGCCGCGTTTCATTTTTCCTAACGGACCCTACGAGTCGCGTGCTTCCGTCATCACGATCAACAAGCGCTACGCGGACGACTTTCAGGGTCGATTCGCGAAGGCCGGCGTCAGTCGCACGCACCTCTTGAGGGAGGGGAAACTCCCGCACATTCGCATCGGCGAGATCAAGATTGAAGGTCCCATTTTTGAGGTCGGTGGAGGGAGGGAAGAGATCGCGGTGTTTGGTGAGCAAGGTTTTCAGGTGAAGCGTGCGCTCGATCAGCTCTATGCCTTCGGTGCCCGCGCGTTTCGACGCCCGCTGACAAGTGCCGATCGCGCGAGCATTCGGAAAACTTACGACCAACGCATCGGCGAGAAATCGACGCCGCGTCAGGCGGCGCTCGATACGCTCAAGATGCTGCTGTGCTCGCCCTCGTTTCTCTATTTCAGCGAGATCACGGACGAGAAAAAACCCCGGCTCGGTCCCTACGATCTCGCCTCGCGTCTCTCCTACGCTCTGTGGAGCGCGCCACCCGACCCCAAGCTGATGGCGGTCGCGGGTGCCGGGAAACTGACTGCGCCCGAGGAGCTCAAAAGGCAGAGCCAGCGGCTCCTCGCCGACGACCGCGTGGGCGGATTCGTGAACGCCTTCCTCGACGCTTGGTTGAATCTACGCGACCTCGGCAGCATGCCGCCGCCGCGTGAATCCACGCGGGTGTATTACGCCGAAAACCTGCCCGAAGCGATGAAGACGGAGGTCCGTCTCTTTTTCCGTCATTTGCTGAAGGAAAACGGATCGGTGCGGCAGTTTCTCGAGGCCGACTACACCTTTGCCGACAAGCGACTGGCCAAGCTCTACGACCTGCCCGAGCAAAAGACCCTCCGCATCGCCGACGGTTTCCAGCGGGTCAGTATCGAGGGCAACCACCAGCGGGGCGGTTTGCTCGGCATGGCGGGAGTGCTCACGGTCAGCGCGAACGGGGTGGAAACCTCGCCCGTGACGCGCGGTGTCTGGGTCTCGGAAAACATTCTCGGTATCAAGCCCCCGCCGCCGCCGGATGTGGTTCCCGCGATCGAGGCGGACGTGAGCGGAGCCACCACCGTGCGTGAGCGGCTCGCGAAACACCGGGCCGATCCGACCTGCGCCGAATGCCATCGGAAGATTGATCCGCTCGGCTTCGGTCTCGAGACCTTCGATCCCATTGGTCGTTGGCGCACGAACTACCCGAAGCCCAAGGGCAGCGCGCCCGCGCCGGCAGTGGATACCACCGGTGAATTCGGCTCTGGGGAAACCTATGCAGGTTTTCACGATTTCAAAAGCATCCTCGCCGCGGGCCGGACGGACGTTTTTTCCCGTCACCTCATCAGGCAATTTCTCAGTTATGCCACGGGCCGCCACATGGAAGCCGTCGATGAGTTCGTGATCGACGACATCTTTCAGGCTGTAAAGAAAGATGGATACGGTCTGCGCACTCTGATCATCGAGGCCCTCGCCAGCGAGATCTTCCGGTCGCGGTGAGCTGAACAGCGCGGAGACGCGACGGGGGTGGTTCGTGCGGAAGGGGGCGTGCCGGCCGCTCACGCACGGCGACAGGAATGTCGCCGGTCTGGCGCAGGCGCGACCACGGCGAAAGACCGGGCAAGAAACCCGCGCGTGCGCGGCGGGAGGCCCGTGCCGCGCGACCCCGGCTCAGTCGACCTCACTTTCGACGACCCCCGCGGAGGCGATTTCGTGCTTTGCGCGCGCACACGCTTGCGTGAATCTGCGCAGATGCCCGCCGAGCCCATCCGCTTTTTTGACCGCACTTCCCGCACCGTTAAGACGGAGCAAATATACGGGGAAAGCTGGCTTCGTTTTGCCTATGAGAACCCCGCCGGGCGTTTCTTCGTCTGGCTGCTCGTGCGGCGGGCGATTTTCTCTCGGTGGTACGGGTGGCGGATGAACATCGGGGCGGGTCACGATGCGGGCGGGACGTTTATCCAGTTGGTCCAGATGCTGTGCGGCGGTAACAACAGTGCGGCCCGAATTTTGCCGTTCATCACGAACTACAATCTCGATGTGGACGAGTTTGCGAAGTCGGCGTTCGACTACAAAACGTTCAACGAATTTTTCTATCGGGCGCTCAAGCCCGAGGCGCGGCCCATCGCTGCGGGTGCGCGCGTGGCGGTGTTTCCAGCCGACGGACGGCATCTCGCGATGCCCAATGTCGACACGGCCGAAGGTTTTTATGTGAAGGGGGCGAAGTTTTCGTTGAACGAATTGCTCGGCGATGAAGCGCTCGCAAAGACGTTCGCCGGCGGCGCTATGCTGATCTCGCGGCTGTGTCCCGTGGACTATCACCGGTTTCACTTTCCGGTGGCAGGTGCACCCAACGAATCAAAACTGATCAACGGCTGGCTCTACTCGGTGAGTCCCGTCGCGTTGCGGCGCAATGTCCGCTACCTCGTCGAAAACAAACGTGAGCTCACGCTCGTCGAGTCGGTGGAGTTTGGCACAGTGGCCATCCTGGAAGTGGGGGCGACGAATGTGGGTAGCATTAAACAGGGATATGTGCCCGGTCGTGCGGTGGCCAAGGGGGATGAAAAGGGGCTCTTTGCGTTTGGGGGTTCGTGCGTGATCACGTTGTTCCAGCACGGGCGCATCCGCTTCGACGCGGATTTGGTTAAGTCGAGTGCGGAACAGATCGAGCTTTACGCCAAGATGGGCGACCGGTTGGGGGAGGCCCCGTGATGCGCAGCGTAATATTGGGTTTCCTCGTAGGGTGGTCGGCGTGGCTGCCCGCCGCAGCGCAGCCGTTTGCCTTTGCGGAGGCGACGATCGACGACCTCCAGGCGCGGATGGCGGCCGGCACGCTCACGGCGCGGGAGCTTACGGCCGCGTATCTCGCACGTATTGAGGACGTGGATAAGGCGGGTCCGAAACTCAACGCGATTATCGAGTTGAATCCCGACGCGTTGGCGATCGCGGATCGACTCGACGCCGAACGCAAAATGGGCCGCGTGCGCGGCCCGCTGCATGGGATTCCTGTACTCATCAAGGACAACATCGCCACGGCGGACAAAATGGAAACGACCGCCGGCTCGCTCGCGCTCGTCGGCCTGAAGCCACCGCGCGACGCGGATCTGGTCACGCGACTGCGGGCGGCAGGTGCGGTCCTGCTCGGCAAGACGAACCTGAGCGAATGGGCAAACTTTCGTGGTGAGCGCTCGGTCAGTGGCTGGAGCGGGCGCGGCGGGCAAACGCGGAACCCTTACGTTCTGGACCGGAATCCGTCCGGCTCGAGTTCCGGCTCGGCGGTGGCAGTTTCGGCGAACCTGTGCGTTGTCGCGATCGGCACCGAGACCAATGGCTCGATCATTTCGCCGTCGACGGTGTGCGGTGTGGTGGGCTTCAAGCCCACGGTGGGGCTGGTGAGCCGTAGCGGGGTGATTCCGATTGCGGCCACGTTCGACACGGCCGGGCCGATTGCCCGCACCGTGCGCGACGCGGCGCTCGTGCTGGCGGCACTTGCCGGCGTCGACGAGCGCGACGCGGTCACGCGAAATCTACCGGCTGATTTACCTGGGAAGTTGGCGCTGCCGCTGCCGGCGGGCGCGCTCAACGGCGCGCGGATCGGCGTGATTCGCAATCCCAGTGCCCGGCGCGATTCGGACGCCGGGATGGCCGTAGGGCTCGATGCGTTACGCGCCGCCGGTGCGGAGATTATCGACGTAGGCGAGCTGCCGGGACCGGCGAGCGCCGGCCCCGCGCGAATCGACGTGATGCTCTACGAGATGAAAGCGGGCATCAACGCCTACCTCGCTGAGCTTGGTCCTGCCGCTTCGATGAAGAGCATGGCCGACTTGATTAAGTTCAATGACGAGCGTTGGGCGCAGGAGCAGCCGCTTTTCGGCCAGCAATACTTTACGCGGGCGCAGGCCAAGGGCCCGCTGACTGAACCGGCGTATTTGGAAGCGCGGGAGAAATGCTGGCGCGTCGCGCGCGGCGAGGGAATTGATGCGTTGATGGATACACACCGTCTTGATGCGCTCGTGGGCGGTGGTGCCGGGGTGGCGGCGATGGCGGGCTACCCGAGCGTGATCGTGCCATTTGGGGTGGGGTCCCCGCTGCCGACGGGTTTCCTGTTTTACGGTCGCGCGTGGAGCGAAGTGAAATTGCTCGCGCTGGCAGCGGATTTTGAGGCGCACACGCGGGCGCGGCGCGAGCCAAAGTTCTTGCCGAGCGCGGAGAGGAAGTGAAGCGGGTGTGATTTCGCCGCTTGCGTCGGGCTCGCGGGAATCGGCAAGCTGCGCCTTGAAATCGCTCGAGCCCGGGTGGTGGAATGGCAGACACGAAGGTCTTAGAAGCCTTTGCCGTAAGGTGTGCAGGTTCGAGTCCTGTCCCGGGCACCAAGCAAAATATTGCCCCGAAAGTCATTGGGTAACTGGAGCGGAGCCGATCCGCCGAGTGGCCCCCCCACCAGGGCCGTGTCAAAGTCGTTCCGCCAATCTTTCCTCTTTCTCTTTATCTTTCTCATTCGTCAGGCCTCCGGCGCGGAGGGGCTTGTCGGCCGGAGAGAAAGATTAAAAGCAAGAGGCCAGAGAACGATGACTGGGCGCGCGACCGACTTTGACGCCGCCCTGGCCACCCCCACCCACACGGGAAATCCCGCGGTTGCGGCGGCTGCGTAGTTCTGTCCCCTAGGCGGCGAACGTCACGTCACCCCATTCCGCAGCTGCGATCCTTGATCGTGGAAGTTTGCTCTAGTTAAGTATTTGAAATATGGATGCGAGTCTCACCACGACCTAAAAAGAACAGGTTGGCGCAGCCCTTCACGGCGCGGGCATACCCGCTCGATGCGAAAGCACATTGCGTATGAATCTTTCGGAGACGAGCAACAGTGGGTTTCGCCTCCAATTTCGGGGCTGCCCGCTCTGGGAAGAGCTCGCTGCTTATCGCCCCTATTTTCGTGCGACGGCGAGGAGTTCCGGCCGGTCGATCGTGGCGCAGATAGCGTGGCGGGCTGCCGGGCGAGTTTCGTGGGTCTGCGCAACGGCTGGAGATTGGGCCCAGCGTGCTGGGGCGTGGCGTTCGCCGAGGGGAAAGGTCGCGGGCGTCCCATCGTGAATCTCGGGCGACCGATTTCGGGGCTGGAATCCGGCGGGTCTCCGGCGGAAAAATAAGGCGTCACATGAGTGTGGTGACGGGA
>CAMATV010000117.1 GCA_945861235.1 Opitutus sp. GAS368 | reverse complement strand
CCCTTGGTATCATAACAAAGACGCCCTCTTCGCGGCGATCGGCCACCCGCTGCCCCTCAAAGAAACCGACGGCAACTACTACGTGTGCAACGGCCAGACCGGCCAGATCGACACGCTCCTCGCCGGTAAATCCGTCTTAAAAACCCTGCGCGGCCTCGCGACTTTTCCCGGCCTCACGCCCACCGAACGACTCCAGCTCACCGGTTTTATTTTCCGTCTCATGCGCATGGATGACCGCATGGCGGACTCCTTTGATCACCTCTCCGTCACGCAGTTTCTACTCGATCAAAAACTCAGCGCCGGCATTCGGCAGCAGCTCGCTCTCGAAGCGGTCACGATCCAAGGTTTGCGTCCCGAAGAGGCCAGCGCGGCCTCGTTCATCAAATTCCTTCGCACGATGTACGGCAGTATTGGACTTTTTGATACCACGTTTTTTGGCGCTCCGCTTGGCGATGCCCTCGTCGATCCACTGGCAGACTTCATCACCCGCCACGGCGGGCGCATCCACCTCGCGACGGCAATCAAGAGTGTCACGCCCGCCACCGCTGGCCCCGCCCAGATCACGACCACTGCCGGCGTCACTCACGAAGCCGATCACGTCATCTTTGCCGTGCCCGGCTATGCCGTGCCCGCGCTCCTGCCCGCCGAGCTGCGTACGATCTCGCCCTTTGCCGCGCTCGCCGACCTCAAAGAGACGCCCATCATCACGATCACCCTGTGGTACGCGACCAAGGTGTTCACTGATGGAAACGTTTACATCTCGCCACGCGACCGCGAACACGGGCCCATCTTCGATGCGGTGGCCGACAAAGCCTTTCATTGGAAAGATTGGCCCAAGCTCAAAGCAGAGGGTAGCATCATCCAAGTCCTGATCGACGCCGCCGATGATGTGCTGCACCTGAGCGATGCCGAGATCTTAGCCAAAGTATCGCAAGACCTCGCGCGCTTCTTCCCTCATTGCCGCGGCCAGGCCCCCATCGACGCCACCGTGCTGCGCTTAAAAAACACCTACTGCGGCACGCGCGTCGGCTATTGGTCCAAAGTACCGCGCAAACACCAGACCGGCCTCCCCGGCGTCTGGCTGGCGGGCGATTACACCGCTGGCGTGTATCACTATGGCATGGAGTCCGCGGTTATATCCGGCAAAGCCGTGGCGAATGAACTCCTCCGCGAAATTAATCACGCAGGCTTTGAGATTCTACGCCCCCGTTATCTCCCCTTCGTGCGCGTTTAATCAGACGCTCCCTGCTCAAGCAGACGCGCGGAAATGATCTTAAAACTGAAGTTTGAAAACTCGCTGGTTGACAGCGACTGGCCTGCGGATCGTTCCTCCCCTTCGTGATCATCGTGACCCATGTCCGAATATCCGCTAGCCCTCCGTCAAAACCGGACAAGTTGTTGAGTTTCCAACTTGAGATCTTCGTTACCCGGCTCTTCGCGCCGCTGGCTGGTCAGGCGGGCTTGGAGATTTTGTGGTGGGGCGGGACTACAGGTTCCGATTCAGTCCACCCGTCACCCTCCCCGTGAACCCTCCCGCTGAACCTCCGAATTCCTCGCAGTTATCAGCAAACCCTCCTCACGATGCCCATCGCGCCCCGCGATAAATGGTCTGCCTTGCACGTTCTCTCCGGCCTAAAGCAGCACGCGATCGACAACCTCAACCACCGCATCAAACGGGACGACATATCCGACACGATTTGTGCGGTGCCCACCTCGGCCGAGCGGGTGGGGCGGAGGAAATCCAGCGCGGAAAATCCAATTTTCTATCAGTAAAATCTTTCGTCTGATTGAGATTAACCACCACCCTATAAATTATCATGACTACTCTCCCACCGACAGAAAACCGGATTTTCGGCGGGAGAGGTTCCGCAAACACGCCTACGCTATCGCTGGCTTTTGCGAAAACCGACGAAGAGCGCGAACGCATTTTCCGTTTTCGTTATCAGATCTATGTCACCGAAATGGGCAAGCAGCCCAAGGACGCCGACCACCACGCGCAAACACTCCGCGATGAGCTGGACAACGCCGAGGCCGACCTGCTCTACGCCACGAGCGAGGGAGAGATTGTCGGCACGCTAAGGCGCAACACGCTAGACATCCTGCAGCTGCCCGCATCCTGGCGAGACCGCTACCGCTTGGACGCGTTTGCGGACTATCCCCCGCAGGCCCTGAGTTACACCTCGCGCGCCATGGTGGCCGCGGAGTGGCGCGGCTCGGCACTTTTTTCAAAGCTACTGTCGCAGATGTATCTGCGCGGCCAGGAAAAGGGCGTCCGCTTCGACTTCTGCAACTGCGCGCCCTCGCTCATCGAGCTCTACGAGCAACTGGGCTATCGCCGCTACGCCGATGCGTTTGTCGAGCACGACGTCGGCTACCGCGTGCCACTCGTCTGGGTCGTGGGCGACCTCGAACACCTGCGCGCCGTGCGGTCGCCGTTCCTGCGAAACGCGATCAAATTCCCAGACGACCCAGACGCCCGCGCGCGCTTTACGACGAGCTTCGCGACACACGCGAGCCGCGTCAATCGGCGCATCGTGGACGCGGATCTGTTCTGGGAAATCCTGGCCGAGAAACTACATCGCGAACCCCGGCACGCCATCCCCCTGCTCGACGGCATGACAGAGGAAGAGGCGCAGCGCTTCCTGCACAGCGGCACCATCCTCCAGTGCAAACAGGGCGAATCGATCCTGCGGCGCGGCGATGTGGGCGACGAACTGTTTGTCGTGCTCGAAGGATGGCTCGAAGCACAGCGTACCGTGGGCCCGCTCGCCGCCTCAATCGCGCTGTTCGGCCCCGGCCAAGTATTCGGCGAACTCGCCTTTCTCAACCGTCGGGCCCGCACCGCCGATGTAATCGCTCGCACCGACGCGAGCCTGCTCGTGATCACGCAGACATTCCTACGCAAGTCATTGCTCCAGTTACCGGACATCACCGCCCGCTTTTTGCTCAACCTCTCACTCGTGCTGTGCGATCGGCTGGAAATCAGCACCACTCAGTGGGTGGAACGTCTGCAGAACGACGATCCTGAGCCCACCCAGCCGCAACCCGCGCCGACCCCGCCAGGCACGGCCGCGGGGTCCTACGCGTTTGGTGAGTTTCGGGAGAATGCCGCAGAGCTCACACGCCTGAAACAGCAGGGCCGCGTCGCCGAACAGTTGGAACTCGACGGCATGCGGCGCGCGGGTCTGCAGCCCGGCATGCGTGTGCTGGATCTGGCCTGCGGCCCCGGCGTGGTGACGATGCAACTGGCGCGCCTCGCGCATCCCGGCCTAGTGACCGGCGTCGATCTGAGCGAAGATCTGCTCAGTGAAGCCCGAAAACTGGCGCGCGAGGAGGGCGCGGTGAACGTCGAGTACGCGTGCGCCAACGTCTACGAACTGACGTTGCCGGATCACACGTACGACTTCGTCTACGCCCGCCTGCTCTTCCAACATCTCGAGTTCCCGGAGCGTGCGCTCGCGCAGGTATGCCGTGTCCTCAAACCGGGCGGTATTCTCTGCGTACTCGACATCGACGACGGCTGGCTCACGCTCGCGCCAGAGCCGAAAAGTTTCGGCCCGTTTACCCGAGCGGCAGCCGAAGGCCAACAGCAGCACGGCGGAGACCGTTTCGTCGGCCGCAAACTATCGGCCTTGCTCACGAAGGCCGGACTGGAGCAGGTCGCGGTTCACATCAGCTCTCTGACCAGCCACGACATTGGGTTGAAGAACTTCTTGGACATCACCACCGGTTTCAAACGCGAGCAGATTGCCGCGGCTCCTAGCGTGGTCGCCGACCAACTGAAAGACATCTACGGGATTCTCGAGGTGCCGCACGCGTGGGGCGCCGTGGGCGTATTCTCCGCAACCGGCCGCACACCCGTGTAGCGCGGACCGGAACCGAAAGAGATCCGCATCGATGGAAATCCCTCCCGCTGAAAATCCAATTACCGATCCGTTGTTGACTCGACCTTAGCCGCGATTGCCGCTCGCTCGGACATCCAGCCACCGGAAACAGCGGGGAACCAAAATATCCTAAAGAAATAACGAACCCACCTCCAGACCGCCTGCGGGTTGGCGGCAGACTTCGCGGAACGCTGATAGCCGCGCCACGCGTGCAACCGTGGCCGACCGGAAAGCCGAACCTCCTGCGCGAACCGTCAACCAACCCTTGCCCCACCCTCGTCACGCCGCTCACAGAGGCCGCGACTTGACGTCGCCGAATGCAGACGAAAGACGCCGTGACGCTCCCGTCACCCTACTCTGAAACTCGTCGCTCTCCTCTACGTCCCCACCTTTTTTCGTCCGACCCTGAGCTTCGCCGCCCCCGCGCTCTTCACCCTCAGCCTCGTCTCGGTTGCACCGGCCGCGACCAACCCATGCCCGCAAAAGACACCCCGCTGCCCGCACCCGGCTTGCACCGCGCGCCAAAATTTCACCCCATTCATCACCCTCATGCACTCGTCCCTCCGACTCACCCGCTCCCTTTCTCTCCTACTCTCCTTCTTCAGCGTCGTCGCCTCCGCGATCCACGCCGCCGAACCCGCCTCGCCGCGCCCGCCCAACATCCTCTTCGCCATCGCCGATGACTGGGGCGTCCACGCCGGTGCCTACGGCACGAAGTGGGTGCGCACTCCCCATTTTGACCGCGTGGCCCGCGACGGCATTCTTTTCAAAAACGCCTACACGCCCAACGCCAAGTGCGCCCCCTCCCGCGCCGCCATTCTCACCGGCCGCAACTCGTGGCAACTCAAGGAAGCCGCCAACCACCTCTGTTATTTCCCACCCGAGTTCAAAGGCTGGGGAGAAGCCCTCGCCGAAAACGGCTGGACCGTCGGCCACACCACCAAGGGCTGGGGCCCCGGTGTCGCAAAAAACGCCGCCGGCCAACCGCGCGCCATGACCGGGAAAGCTTTCAACGACCGCAAAGCCCAGCCGCCCACCTCCGGTATCGGAAATTCGGATTACGCCGGCAACTTCGACGACTTCCTCGCCGCCACCTCGCCCGACAAACCGTGGGCCTTCTGGTATGGTGCCGTCGAACCACACCGCGGCTACGAGTTCGGCTCGGGCGTCGCCAAGGGCGGCAAGAAACTCAGCGACATCGACCGCGTGCCGACCTTCTGGCCCGACAACGAGACCACCCGCCACGACCTCCTCGATTACGCCTTCGAAATCGAACACTTCGACACCCACCTCGGCCGCATGTTGGCCGCACTCGAAAAACGCGGCCTGCTCGCCAACACCCTCGTCATCGTCACCTCCGATCACGGCATGCCCTTTCCCCGCGGCAAAGGCAGCGCGTATGAATATTCCAACCACATCCCGTTCGCCGCCATGTGGCCCGCCGGCATTGCCGGCCGCGGCCGCGTCGCCGACGACTACATCAGTTTCATCGACCTCGCGCCCACCTTTACCGAAGTCGCCGGACTCGCGTGGGCGAAGACCGGCATGGCCGAATCTCCCGGCCGCAGCCTGACCGATATCTTCCGCGTCGATCGCTCCGGCCAGATCAACCCCGCCCGCGACCACGTGCTCATCGGCATGGAGCGCCACGACATCGGCCGACCCGGCGACGTCGGTTATCCCATCCGTGGTATTGTTAAAGGCGGCCACCTCTACCTCGAAAACTACGAGTCCTCGCGCTGGCCCGCCTGCAATCCCGAGACCGGTTACCTCAACGTCGATGCCAGCCCCACCAAGTCATTCATCCTCGACGCCCACCGCGCCAACACCGCCGATCCCTTTTGGGCGCTCTGCTTCGGCCGCCGTCCCCCAGTGGAGTTCTACGATCTCAAAACCGACCGCGACTGCGTAAAAAATCTCGCGGCCACGCCCGCGACCGCCGCCCAACGCGCCGCGCTGAAAATCGCGATGGAAACCGCCCTCAAAGCCCAGGGCGACCCGCGCATGTTTGGCCAAGGTGCGATCTTCGACCGCTACCCGCACTCGAACAACGCCAACATCAATTTCTACGAACGCTACATGAAGGGCGAAAAAATCTCCGCCGGCTGGGTCCTCCCCACCGACTTCGAAAAAGCCCCGCTGGACTGATCAGAGCACTGTCCCGACGGCTCCGCCCCTCGGGAGGGGAACGTGACACGGGCGTCCCGCCCCTGAAAATGAGGGCCATCCGCCAACCTGGGCACGATTC
Source organism: Opitutus sp. GAS368 (assembly GCA_945861235.1). Lineage (GTDB taxonomy): Bacteria > Verrucomicrobiota > Verrucomicrobiia > Opitutales > Opitutaceae > GAS368. The sequence continues at coordinate 2,422 of CAMATV010000117.1, read as the reverse complement.
CCCCGTCACCCCAGACAACCGAAAACTCGACGGCACGGCGGTTTCCCAACGCCGTGCGTGCGCGGCACCCGCCATCGTCGCCTCAACCGCACGTGCTCAAGGCTCCGCGTTATTTGCGACCACAGATCTCCCGTTCCGCGCGTTTTTGTGTCCGCGCATTTTTCTTGGCTCGCGGTCGCCAGTCATCTCGGTGCACCGTTCGCCATCATTTTTATCCCCATGAAAACTCCCGTACTCCTCTCCACCCTCGCTCTCCTCGCCTCGTCCGCCCTTCCCGCCATCGCCCAAAACGGCAAACCCGACGCCGAGGGCTACATTCGCGATTGGCTCGTGCTCGCTCCGCTGCCCATCGCCGAAAGCTCCGGCGCCGACGCCCTCGACAAAAAACAATTCCCCGAAGAAGCCTCGCCCGCGGCCAAAGAAGGCGCCGTGCAAAAGTTGGCCGGCAAGGAACTCGCCTGGGCCAAAGTCGCGTCGTCCACCTTCTACGTCGATTTCAAGGAGCTCCACCCCTCCAAAAGTGAACAGGTCGTTGCGTGGGCGGTTGCCTATGTCGTCGCCACGAACGAAAAGTCCGGACTCACGCTGAAGATGAACAGCAACGACCAGGGCAAAGCCTACCTCAACGGCAAGGAACTCGTGAAATTCACGGACACCCGCACCCTCGAAAAAGACGCCGAGGACACCGCCGCCGATGTCACTCTGAAAAAAGGCGTCAACGTCCTCGTCCTCAAAGTTGTCAACGAAGAGAACAACTGGCAGGGCAGCGTGCGTTTCCTCGACAAGGCCGGCCAGCCCGTCACCGACGTCAAGATCGAGACCAAACCGTAAGCGCCCGCGACACCGCGAGCGGCCCAAGCCCGCAGGATTGGACGCCTCTCCGCGTCCGCGAACGGGCGCATCTCAGTTTTCTGTTTTTCGTTTCTCTGTGATCGCGACTGGCGGTCCGTGCGCGACAGCCACGTCAAAAAAACGTCGGCTACGATGAACCTAGAAAAGACATTGGAAACGCGGAGAGCGCAGAGAGAGCGGAGGCGAAGACCATTTTAGGTGCTGCGCGGAAGTACCACCCGCGAGGTGAGCCGCCCAGCGCTCCGCACCGGCACCTCACACGTCGCAAATCCGCACGGCCTCGCTCAGCGAAGCCACCTTGTCCCGCAGCGGAATAAACTCCTGCCCGACATAACCGCGATACCCTGTATCCACAATCGCCTGCATGATCGGCCCGTAATTTACTTCCTGCGTCGCATCGATTTCGTTGCGCCCCGGCACGCCCGCCGTGTGGTAGTGGCCAATCCAGTCCTTGTGCTGCTTCACTCGCCGGATCACGTCCCCGTGCATGATTTGCACGTGGTAAATATCGAAGAGCACCTTGACGCGCTCCGATCCCACCAGCCGACAAATCTCCACCGAGCGGTCGATGTCGTCGCAGAAATAATCCGGGTGCCCCTTCATCTCTTCGCTCACCTTCGAGTTCAGCATTTCGAGACACAACGTGACTTTTTTCTCCTCCGCGTAACCGGCAATTTTCTTTAGCCCCTCGACCATATTCTTGGTGCCGACTTCATCGGAAATTCCACGGCGGAAACCGGAAAACGTAATCACCGAGGGAAACCCCGCCGCCGCCGAGGCGTCGATCCGCTCCCGCAGCACCTGGAGGCATTCCGCGTGTTCCTCCACGTGCGCAAAGCCCTTCGCGAAGCCGTGGCTGCTCGTCAGCGCACACCCGAGGCCATGTTGCTTGAGCAAAGGAAAATTATTCGGGGTGGTCAGTTCTACCGAGGGCAGACCCAGCCGCACTGCGACGACGCACAGTTCTGCCAACGTCATCGGCTTGAAGCACCAGGGCACCACCGATTGCCGCACCTTTCCGTTTTTCGCGCGATAAACGTCCCTCTCAGCCGCCCGCCCAGTCACCGCTCCCGCAGCCAGGCCCACCGCTCCCAGCGCCGCAACCCCGCGCAAGATTTGTCGACGGGACAGCGCAGCTTCTGGACGGGGCACATTCGGGGTCGATTTCATTCCGAGTACTCCACGCCCAAACCGCTGTCGAACTCAAGCCTTCCCAGCGCCGGAAAAAAGATCCCCCTCGCTGCCCATTTCCCCGCATCCTGCCCAAATCACTCGCGTCTTCCCTCACGGCGGCGTCCCGCCTCACTAATTTTCCCACCCCACACTCCCGTACCCGCCCCGCCGCGCAGCCCATCGACAAACGTTGCGCAAATCTCCCTTTCGGTTTTCGTCCCCTCTTCTTTCCTGCGTTTCACCCAACATGATATCCTCACTCCGCACCTTCACCGCGCTCATCGCGTTCTCCGCCCTGACCCTCTCCGCCCTCGCCGCCGGCTCCGACTGGCCGCAGTGGCGCGGCTCCGACCGCACCGACGTATCCAAGGAAACCGGACTCCTCAAATCGTGGCCC
>CAMATV010000116.1 GCA_945861235.1 Opitutus sp. GAS368 | reverse complement strand
CAGTTTCCCGGCGTGCCCATCGTGGCGGATTTGAAGACGATGGACGGCGGTTATCTGGAGGCGGAGATGATGGCGAAGGCGGGCGCGACGCATGTCGTCGTGATGGCGCGGGCGCACGAGGAAACGTTGAAGTGCGTCGTGAAGGCGGGTCGCGATTACGGAATCAAGGTGATGGGCGACAATCTGGGCTGTCCGGACATGGTGGCGGGGGCGAAGCTGATCGAGGATTTCGGCTGCGACTTTGTGATTCACCACATCGGCTACGATGAGCGGCGGGGTATCGCGGCGGCGGGTCGGCGGATGCCGAGTCCGCTGGATCTCTTGCGAGAGATCGTGGCGGCGGTGAACGTGCCGGTGCAGGCGGTGGGCGGACTCACGTTGGAGCAGGCGGTGCGTGCGCCGGAGTTTGGTGCGCCGCTCGTCGTGATTGGTGCGCCGCTCGCCGTGGACTCCGATTCGTTCCGGACGGCGGACGGCAATCTCGAGGGCACGCTGCGGATCATCTGTGACCGGGTGCATGGGCATGGCGATGTGCCGGTGGGGCGCGGCCGCACTGGGCGTTAGTACGTGTTATGTGGTGAGGAACTCGGGCGTCACATTTTCCAATGAAAAGTCCTGCTGTTGTTAATTTTTCGTCCGCGCCGCACAGCGTGGAAATACGTGAATTTGCCCGTCCCGAGCCGGGCCCTGACGATGTGATCCTCGCGGTCGAGGCCGTCGGCGTGTGTGGGAGCGACCTGCACCAGTGGACGGCGTCGCACAGTTGGAAGGTCAACTATCCGGTCGTGCTCGGCCATGAATTTGGCGGGCGTATCGCGGCGCTGGGTACGGGTGTGAAAACGTGGAGCGAGGGCGATCTGGTCGTGAGCGAGACGGCGGCGGTGATCGACGTGAACAATCCGCTGAGCCGCGCGGGGCTCTACAATCTCGATCCGACGCGCAAGGGCTTTGGCTACGGCGTCGACGGTGCGATGACGCGCTTCGTGCGAGTGCCGGCGCGTTGCCTGCACCGTGTGCCGGCCGGCTTGGCGATCGAGCACGCGGCGCTGACCGAGCCGTGCTGTGTGGCTTACAATGCCGTGATCAACAATGCGAAGATCCGGCCGGGTGACCGCGTGATCGTGCTTGGGCCGGGACCGATCGGAATTTTGTGCGCGGCGATGGCGCGGCTCGCGGGCGCGGAAGTCGCGCTGGTGGGACTTGAACGCGACAAAGCGCGGCTCGACGTGGCGAAGGTCTACGGTTGTCAGACGATCATCGGGGATGCGACGGCGTGGGCGTTGGCGCGCGACGGGCTCGGTGTGGATGGGGTGATCGACGCGGCGGGATCATCGGCGGCATTGAAGATCGCGCTCGAACTCGTGCGACCGGCGGGGTGGATCAGTAAGGTGGGTTGGGGCCCGCAGCCGTTGAATTTTTCGCTCGATCCGCTCGTGCAGAAAAACATCACGCTGCAAGGCAGCTTCAGCCACAACTGGCCAATTTGGGAGCGCGTGCTGGCGTTGCTGGCGTCGGGTCAGCTCGACGTGCGGCCGGTGCTCGGAGGTGTGTGGGCGCTGGAAAATTGGCACGAAGCATTCGAGAAGATGCACTCGGGGGAGATTGTGAAGGCCGTGTTGAAACCGGTGTGAGCGAGTGCGAGCCGGTGTAAGCGAGTGTAACGACAAATTTTCTTAACCACGGATGAACACGGATCGACACGGATTCGGATTGGAAAGAACGAGTGAGGTGATCCGGATTTTTATCCGTGTTCATCCGTGTTCATCCGTGGTTAAAACGACTGATCTATGAGACTGAACGGGAAAGTTATCATCGTCACGGGCGGCACGTCCGGGATTGGGCAAGCGATTGCGGAGCGCGCGGTGGCGGAGGGGGCGCGGGTGTTGGTGCATGGGATCGAGCGCGCGGATGGCGAGGCGGTCGTGGGGAAATTGGGTGCGGCGGCGGCGCTGCATTTGGATGACTTGCTTGATCCGGCGAGTCCGGCGCGGATGGTGGCGGCGGCGCTGGCCGCGTTTGGGCGCATCGACGCGGTGGTGAACAACGCGGCCATTGTGGCGCGCAGCAACTTGGCGACGACGAGCGCGGCGAATTTCGACCGCATGATGGCGGTAAACGTGCGGGCGCCGCTGCTGCTGATTCAGGCGGCGTTTTCGCAGCTGAAGGCGAACGAAGGCTGCGTGTTGAATATCGGTTCAATCAATGCGCACAGCGGGCAGGCCAATTTGCTCGACTACAGTCTTTCGAAAGGTGCGATGCAGACGCTATCGCGCAATTTGGCAAATGCCCACTGCGCGGATCGCGTGCGGGTGAATCACCTTAACGTCGGCTGGGTGCTGACCGCGCGGGAGTATGCCCACCAAATCGAGCATGGGATGGCGGCGGATTGGCCGCAGAATGTGCCCGAGCAATTTGCGCCATCGGGACGACTCATTATGCCGGAGGAAATCGCGGCGGCCGCGGTTTATTGGCTGGGCGATGAGTCGCGACCGGTGAGTGGGGCGGTGGTGGAGCTGGAGCAGTATTCGATTATTGGACGTAACCCGAGCAAGACAGCGAGTAATAGCACGAAGGGTTGAACCACGGATGAACCCGGATGAAAGCCCGATGCGTCGCTCCGTATCCGTGTCGGTCCCGGTTCATCCGTGGTTAGAAATTTCAGCTGCACTTTAGACTTTTTTCCCATGCCCAAACTCGCTGCGTTTCCGAAAGCCTTTATGCGTCCGCTCTGCAAAGACGGCACGATGACGTTGCGCGAGTGGGTAGATCTGGCGGCGCCGCTTGGGCTCGACGGTCTGGAATACTACAGCGGGATGCTGGAGCTGGCGGATCCGGCGCGGTGGGCGGACGCGCGGCGTACCGTGGAGGCGCGCGGGTTGGTGATCCCGATGCTGTGTTGCTCGCCGGATTTTTCGCATCCGGACGCGGAGTTTCGCCGGGTGGAGATCGAGAAAGAGAAACACTGGATTCGGATGGCGGCGGCGCTGGGTGCGGGGTTTTGCCGGGTATTGTCGGGGCAGCGGCGTCCGGAACTGACGCGGGACCGTGGCATCGAGCTCGTGGCGCAGAGCATCGAGGCCTGTTTGGCAGAGGCGGAGCGGTGCGGCGTGACCCTCATTATTGAGAATCACTACAAGGACGATTTCTGGAGTTTTCCGGAGTTTGCGCAAAAGATGGATGTGTTCTGTGAGTTGGTGGAGCGGGTGCAGCATCCGCGCTTCGGGGTGAACTACGACCCGAGCAATGCGTTTCTCGCCGGCGACGATCCGCTGGAGCTGTTGCAACGGGTGAAGCATCGCGTGGTCACGATGCACGCGAGCGACCGAACGCTGATCGAGGGCACGCTGGAAGATTTGCGCAGGGAAGAGAGCGGTGCGGAGGGCTACGTGAAACGCCTTCGGCACGGTGAGATTGGCAAGGGCTTGAATGACTACGACGCGATCTTCGGCACGCTGCGCGGCGCGGGTTTCGATGGCTGGATCAGCATCGAGGACGGCGTCGATGGGATGGAGCAGTTGCAGGCGAGTGTGGCGTTCGTGCGCGCGAAGATGCGGCAGTACTGGGGTGGTTGACGCGTGCGGGCTGACGGCTGACGGCGGTTGGAAACCGCCGCTCCGTGATGGCACGTTACCGGTCGAAGAACGGATGTTTCGCGATCGGCGGTTTGCCGATTTCGCCCGAAGGTTTTTTTAGCGTGAGGTCTTCGAAGAGCAGCGACGGCACGGCGAAGGAGCAGATCACACCTTGGAAGGGCACGGTGCTGATGAAGGGTTCGCGACCGGCGACGAGGATGTCTTTGAAGGAGGGCGGATCGATGCCGGCGACTTCGATGTTGCGCAGCGGCTCTTCGCGGCCGTCGGGGAAAACTTTCACGGCAACGAGCACGGACTCGGCGCGTGAATTGCCCCGTCCGCTCGGGCTGGCCCCGGAGCCGAGGGTGCTGTTCGCGAGGCGGCGGACGATCACACCGTAGTCCTTGCCGCGTTGTTCGAGTAATTTGAGGAGTTCGGCTTTGAGCGCGGCGGCATCGAGGCCGTCGGCGGCGGTGACGATCAGGTTGCTCGGCACGGGTGTGCCGTCCTGCATGCTGCCCGTGCTGCGTGGCACGCCCCGCACGGGAGCGCGCGAAGCGAGGAGGGTTTTGAGCCGGCCTTTTTCTACGAGAGTCACGGGGCGGGTGGGCACGCCTTCATCGTCGACGCGGTTTTCGCCGAACAAAGGCGCGCCGTTCAGGGAGGTGAGGGTGGGGTCGTCGATGACGGTAAAAAAATCCGGCAGGACGCGCGCGCCCAGTTTGTCGAGAAACGGATTCTCGGCGGGGCCACCACCACCACCACCGCGACCGCCGCGGCCACTGGTCTCTAGGACCGGGCGCGGGCGGGCGCTGAAGTTTGGGGCGATGACTTGCGCGAAGATTTCCGCGGCGGCCTGGCCCTCGAAGAGGACGGGGCCGTTGTATTGTTCGAGCAGGCTGGCGGTGCGTTGCGCGGTTACGCGGCGGCCGAGGTCGCGGACGGAGGCGAGGAGATCGGCTTTGGGCGGCAGCGTCGCCCATGAACGCGCGACGGTGAAGGTGTGGTCGTCGAGCGGGAATCCATCGTCGGCCTGCGTGGCGGCGGAGGCCCGGAGGGTGACGAGGAATGACGAGCGCACGAACGAACTGCCCTCGCTGTTGACATACCGGGTGGTCTCTTCGGTGGCGCCGATGCGGACACTCGAGGTGGCCACGCCGGGAGACTCGCGAAACACGGCAGAAAGTTCCCGGGCGAGCGTCTCGGCTTGAGCGAGATCGATGGGTGCGCCGGGGTTGAGATCGGTGAGGGTGGAGAGCGGTTGCGCGCTGAAGTCGGGGAGGACTTCGGTGCGCGTCTTGTTTTGGAGGACGGCTTTTTTCTTGGAGAGCAATTCCACGGATTGTTTGTAGGCGCGGTCAGTGGTGAGCCAGAGCTGACGACGGATGGCGTCGTAGTCGTCATCCATGGGGAGGTTGGCGCCGATGGGGCCGCTGCCGAAGCCGGCAGCTTGAAAATTGGTATTGTCGAGGGCGGGAGTGCCGACGCGGACTTCGATCACGACAATACGATTGCGGGATTCGTTGCGTCCGAGCGCGCTGCCAAATTGGGCGGCGACGCTCTGGCTGCGGGCCTCTTGGACGCGGTAGGAAATGAAGTAGGGTTTCTCGAGGTTCTCTAATTGAAGTTGGGCCATGGAGCGGGCGAGCTCGTCGCGCATGGCGCGCATGACGGGGTCTTGGGCGTCACCGGCCATCGCAAACGCGAGCGCGGGCAGAACGGCGACGAGCGCGAGGACGACGCGGCGGAGGGAGCGGCCGCGCGACGCGAGACGTGAAGAGGTGAATTTCATGAACGTCATGGTGGGGCGGTTCAGGATTTGCCGGCGGGGGCGGAGAGAATAGGGAGGCGCTCCTGGGACTTTTCCTTTTTCTGCACCTCGACCTGCGAGAGCAGCAGGCTCGGGGACACGGCGGAGACGGGCACCCAGCCGGATTCGGCACCGCACACGCCGTTGAAGATGTCGGGCGCGTTGTCGGCGGCGGTGATTTTGCTGAAAGCCGAGAGGGGTGTGCCGATGAAATCCGCGCCGCGCACGAGTTCTTCGCGACCGTCGGGAAAGATCCGATACACCATAATCGGTTGGACGTTGAAGGCGTTGGGTGACGTGCGGCCGGTGATGGCGAAGCCGCCCTGAATATCGTCGAAGAGGAGGCCGTAGGGTTTCTGCTGTGCGACGACGAGCTTGCGCAGTTCCTCTTTCAGGACGGCGGGTGAGACGGGTTTCGTGGTTTCGACGATCAGGTTGGATTGGCGTGAGACGACGGAGGCACCGGTGGCTTTACGGCCGTGGCCGTTGGAGGTGGGGAAGCCGTCGATCGGAATTCGCGCCATGAGAAAACCGGTGAACACGCCGGACTCGATGAGTGGCACGCGTTGAGCTTTTACGCCTTGGTTGTCGTAGAGGTAGTGGCCGCCGAGTTCGGTGGTGCCATATTTTGGGCGGGCAGGATCGCAGTAAACGTTGAACGTCTCGGGTAGTAATTTTTGGCCGAGCATTTTCTTGAAGGTTTGACCTTCGTCGGCGCGTTTCTGGCGGTGGCCCTCGATGCGGTGACCGAAGACCTCGTGGAAAAACACTCCGGCGGCACGGCCGGAAAGAATCGCGGGGCCGGTGTAGGGATCGACGATGGGGGCGGTGCGGAGGGCCTCGAGATCGGCGATGATTTTCTTCACGTCGGCGAGCACGTGGGCGTCCGAGGGTAGTTGTTCGGGGCGGAAGGCAAAGTAGGTTTCGAAGCGGGGCAGGACCATGCCATCGTCGGCCTTGGTCACGGCGCTGATCACAATGCGGCAAGTGGGCTGGGACGTTTGGACGAGGGTGCCCTCGGTGTTGGCATACCAGCGCGTTTCGACGCCGATGGTGAGGGAGGCGTCGGCCGAGTAGATGTTTTTATGGGCGGAGAACGGCGCGGTGAAGCGGCGCACGCGTTCCTCGAGGGCGCGGCGGTCGACGGAGAATGTGACGGGAGCCTCGGCGTAGGTGTGGGCGGGTTCGGCACAGAAATCGGCGGACTTGTCCTCCTCTTCGATTTTGACCTGCACGTTGGTTTTGACGCGCGTGAATTGTTCGACGGCTGATTTGAAGCGGCGGTCGGTCTGATACCAGAGCGTGGCGCGAATCGCTTCGGGGGAATCGTCGACGGGGATGGACGTGGCTCCGGAACCGGTCGGACCGCCGCCGCCGAAGTTGCCGCGGATCGCGTGGGTATTGTCGAGGGCGGGGCTGCCGACGCGCAGATCGATATCGAGGACGCGGGTGGTGTTCTCGGTGCTCGCCATGAGAGCGCCAAAGGAGCTGTTCACGCTGACGCGGCGATTCTCCGTGATTTCATAACTGAGGAAGTAGGGTGGCTGCGATTGCGATGTGAACGCAGTGGTCGAGTGTGCGAGCTCGGCGCGCATGGCGGCGAGGACGGGGGTGGCATTTTTCGGGAGCTCGGCGGCGGTGGCGTTGGTCGGATTCAAACAGGCCAAGGCGAAGGCAGGCGCGAGGCGGGCGAGAGTGAAGCGGGAGGGCGATGAATGCATGGGTAACGGGCTCGACGCTGAGGGAGGAAAGGAAATGGGGGGCGGGTTCGCGATGAAGGCGGAGGTCGTGGGTGGGTGCGAGGGCGATTCTTCTCGCCTCTCGGATTCTTCCCACCTCTCACGAGGCGGGCTACGGGAGGGGGCGATTACGGGCGCGGGGTGCGGCGGGGGGTGGCGGGGCCGGGGGATTCTTTGAGGTAGGCGGGTGGGGGTTCGGGGCGGGTGGGGTCCATCAGTTGGAAATCGTCGGCGATGAAGCGGGCGAGGGCGGGGACGTTTTGACGGATGCCGGCGACGATGAGTTTCGACAGGAGGTAGCCGCCGTAGCCGCTGAGGTGCGTCTGGTCGGCGAAGGCCGTGCCGACGTTCGGCCCGAGGGCGGTCCAGAGTTGTTTGCTGGCGGCCCATTGGTCGATGAGCGAATTTTTTTCCTCCGTGGCAAATTCACGCATGGCGCGCGCCCACGGGCCGACGGTGTCGCCGTTGGCGCGACGCTCCATCGGAGTGACAAGGACGAGGGTGGCGCCGCGGCGGCGCGTCTCTGCGAGAATCACGTGGAGGTAGGCTTTGAAGGTGGTGCCGGGCTCGGTGTAGCTCTGCGGCCACTGAGGTTTGGAGTCGTTGTGGCCGAATTGGACGAGGAGAAAGTCGCCGGCTTTCATTTGGCTGAGGACTTTGTCGAAGCGGTAGCCGGTGATGAAACTCTTGGTGGTTTCGCCGCCCTCGGCGGCGTTGCAGAGCGAGATTTCGGGTTTGAGAAACTGGCAGAGTTGCGTGGGCCAGTTGCCGCCGGGGCCGCGACGCGGATCACCGACGGTGGAATCGCCGGCCGTGAAGAGCGTGGGCACGCGGTCGTCCTTGACGATCTCGAGGGCGGCGAGGCAGGGGCGCGGGCCGTTGAATTCGAGGGTGAGCTTTTCGTCCCAGTGGCGCGCCTCGGCTTCGCCCGCGAGAAACATGTGGACGATGCTGCCGCCGGGGGCGTTGGCAGGGGGCGGCGGGAGCTGGGGCCGGCGGACGTTGGCGTAGAAGGTGCGCGTCACGCGCTGGCCGGGTGTCGTCGCGAGGCCGGTCGCCATGAGGTGGCCGGACTCGGTGCGTATCGTGGTGTTGGATTCGCCCGCAGGATCGCCGAGCGTGACGGTGATGCGGTAGTTGCCCTCGGGGATTTTGACGGAAAAGAAAAACGGTGTATCCACGCCGGGCTTGGTGCCGAGGTCGAAGCCGTGGCCCAGTTCGGAGGTGTAAAGGGTGTCGGCGGAGACGGCGGTGTAGGTGGCGGGGGCGGTTTGGGCGGGGGTGAGTCCGAACGAGAATTTGAATTCGGCGTGGACGGGCGGAGGCGGAGGGAGTGGTTTGTCTTCGGGGCGCGGCTGTGCGAGCAGCGCCGAAGCGCAGAGCACCGGCAGACACGCGGCGCGGGAAAAAATGACGAGACGGCGGGAGAATGAGAGGGCGGGATTCATGGAGAGATAAAAGAACGGGG
>CAMATV010000115.1 GCA_945861235.1 Opitutus sp. GAS368 | reverse complement strand
GATCGCGTGCGCGCCAAGGTGCAGCTTAATGTCCGCGACGTGTTGGAGAACGGTCGCCTGCAAAAAGTCGCGATCAACCCCGACGGCTCCACCTACGCCTACCGCATCATCGACCCGCGCCGGTTCATCCTCAGCACGTCGTTCGACCTTTGAGGAGTGCCTCGTCATAGGTGAACGATGCCGTGCCGAATTGCCTCGATGGCGGCCTGAGTGCGATCGGCTACGCCGAGTTTTTGAAAGAGCGATTTGGAATGCGTCTTCACGCTTTCCTCGCCGATTTGGAGTTCCTGGGCGATCTCCTTGCCGCTGCGGCCGTCGACGATGAGGCGCAGCACGGCGAGTTCACGGGGAGACAGGTCCTTTCGCAGCACGCGTTCACGGAAGAGGGCCGCGACATGTGGCGGCATCACAGTCTTTCCGCGATGCACGGCTTCAACCGCAGCAACCAGTTCGGCGCTCGAAAGCCCCTTCAGCAGATAGCCACTGGCCCCGGCTGCGATCGCGCGATGGATATCTTCGTCGCCGTCAAAAGTTGTGACGATCAAGACCCGCGTGGCGGGCCAGCGCTGGCGGATGGCCAGCGTGGCATCCACGCCGCCGCCGGGAATGCGCAGGTCCATGAGCACGACGTCGGGTTGGTGCTGGGCGCAGGCGGCAATCGCGCTGGCGTTGTCCGCGGCCTCGGCGACGACTTGCAGGTGTGGCTTGGCTGACACCATCGCCGCTAGGCCGATGCGCAGGGCGAGGTGATCGTCGACGATCAGGATGCGAATGGTTTCAGACATGAGGAATGCTTAATTCGAGTCGAGTGCCGCCCGCGGTTTCCGGAATGACGGCGAAAGTGGCGTGCATGGCGTCGGCGCGTTCACGAATTCCGGAGAGGCCGAAGCCACCCTGGGCCGACGGGCAGACGCGGGTGGCGTCGAAGCCCTTGCCGTTATCGCGCACCACGAGACGCACGTCGTCGGCGAGAAAAGCCAGTTCAAGATTGATCCGCGTCGCGCCAGCATGCCGCGCGGCATTGGTGATGGCCTCCTGACCAATTCGCAGGAGATTGTTTTCCACCTCGGCGGGGAGCGTGCGCGGGGTGCCGTCGACCCTCAGCTCGAAGATAACCTTGCCTCCCTCGGTGAGTTGTTGGCCCAGGCGCGACAGCGCTTCGCCCAGCGCCGATTCTTCAAGCGCCTGAGAGCGGAGATTCCAGACGGAGCGTCGGGCCTCGTCGAGACTGCTCCGCACTAGCTCCCGCGCGAGGCTGAGGTGGCGCCGGAGTGTATCCGGGGCATCGTGGAGCCGGTCGTTGAGCACCTCGAGCTGCGCGGAGATTCCGGCGAAACCCTGCGCCAGCGTGTCGTGAATCTCTCGGGCGAGGCGAGTGCGCTCGGCCAGCACGGCGACGAATTGCGCGTGGGCGGCTTCGCGGGTGCGGGAGGTTTCGCGGAGCCGCACTTTGGTTCGCCACCAGACCAGACCCAGAGCCGCGCACGCGATCCCAGCGGCACTCGCCAGCAGCCAGGCCACCCGCACCGCATTCCACCAAGACGCCGGTCGCACCAGAATAATCGTGGCCGCATCCTGCACCAGCAGGGAAAACCCCGTGGGCTTGCGATGCGCTACGAATGATTCCCAGTCGCCAATCTCGACACTGCAAACACCGGTCGCGCGCATCATCGAGCCTTCAGTCCAATCAAGCGCGGTGGCTTTCGGAATGTGCACGCGACAACGCTGGCCATCCGTTTCCAGAGTTAGCGCGATTTCGCGGTCTCCGTTGGCGATCTCGGTCAGTAGCCCCTCCACCGTGAGCAGGCGGCCGTCATGCTTCATCGCTTCCGTCATGCTAACCGAAAGTGGTGCCGGCGTGCCCTTGCCGCCGGTGGGGCGCCATTCCGCATCACGCAGCACAGGGGAAAACGCCCCGGGCTCGGGAAACCCCACCACGTCGACCGCTTCGCCCGCGACCGGTCGCGGAACCTCGCGCAAGAAAACCTGGATGCCGCGCGACTCGTCCTGGAAGGAAAAGGAATCCCCCTGGCCAACAAAGGTGACGATTCCGCGGGCGCGCACGCGGTGCCCGGCACCCGCGACACGGGTGCTGCGCATGACACTGGCGAGAGGAGTTGGCGGCTGATCGAAGGGCCGGGGCATGGCGGGTGTCACCACTTCGACGTCCGCCAGCGTATGGGCGTTGATCATGGGAAGAAACGCCTGCTGCTGCGCATCGGTGGCGTGGAGGTTAACGCCGCGAATACGGACCGCGGCGTCGACAAGTTCGGGATGCCCCGTGGCCTCGTGAGTGACGTTGACCGTGATACGTCCGCCGCCGGTCGCCACATCCAGTGCCAGCCAGTCGAGGCCAAATTCAGGATTCACGCGCTGGCCTCGAATTATCCCGCTGATTTCGACTCGGCGACCGTGCAACTGAGCACTCAACAATTCCTCGAAGGTGGAGCGCGGTGGTGGCGCTAGAGCGCGCACTCCGAGAGCGCGCACCGTGTCGGCCTTGACGAAAGGTCCCAGAAATCCCGCCTCGGTGCGCCCTTCGATCTCCACTTCGGACCCGACGCGGCAATTGAACGGCAGCGCAATCGCCGGGCACCAGACCGCACCTGTGGCATCCTCCAGCGTGAACTCCGTGGTTCCCGTATGCCAGGTGAAGGTCACCACCCCGCGCAGCCGCACATCGCGAGATTGGCGGGCTTCCGTCGACGAGAGTCGCAGCACCTCGGCCGCCGTGCGCAACGGCTGCTCCTGCCCCGGGCATTCCGCGAGCAGACCAGCGAGGGCAATCACGCCGATCACGCCGATCCTTAGTTGGCGAAAGCCAGAGATCACTGGGCTACTTTGGTGACCGGCGGCACGCACGCAATCGCGCGATTGGCGTTCTCCTCCCCCAATTGGGGGATAACCAAAGAACGTCCCGTGGTTGCGGCCACCGACCGAATCGGACAACATCGAAACGATGAAATTCCACCGCGTGTTCGGCCAGATCGTTGTCGCGCTCGCGCTGCTCACGGGGTGCAAACCGGCGACACCGCCGAAACCGGCAGGCACCAGGCTCTTCATCATTTCGTTTCAAACGCTCAATAATCCGTTCTTCGTTGAGCTGAATGAAGGCTTGAAGGCCTCAATCGAGGCCAAGGGTGACCGGCTGATCACGGTGGACGCACAATACAACTCCCTTAAGCAGAAGAATGACGTCGCGGAAATGCTCGAACAGCAGCCCGCGGTGGTTTTCCTCAACCCGGTAAACTGGGAGGGCGTCAAGGCCACACTCATCGAAGTGCGCCGCCGAAACGTCCCGGTAATCATCGTTGATGCGCCCGTGAGTGATCCGGACCTCGTGTTGTGCCAGATCGCTAGCGACAATGTGGAAGCCGGTCGCCTCGCTTGCGAGGCACTCGCGCGTATGAAGCCAGCCGCCAAAGTCGTCATCGTCCAGCACAGCGTGAACAAGCCGAGCATCGACCGGGTGGCTGGATTCAAAGCCGAAATGGCCAAGCACCCCGCCATGAAAATTCTGGACACGCAGGAGGGGCGCGGGGGCAGCGATGGCTCCGAGCGCGCGATGCAAGACCTGCTCACGCGCTTTCCGGCTCTCGATGCAGTTTTTCCAATCAACGATCCGAGTGCGTTGGGGTGCATTTCCGCGATCGAGGCCGCCGGCCGGGCTGGGCAGGTCACGATCGTAAGTGTGGACGGCTCACGCCAGGGCGCGGAAGCGATTCTGGCCGGCAAGCTCGACGCTTCCGTGGCTCAGTATCCGCGCGAGATCGGCCGGCTCGCCGCAGACCGAGCCTACGCCTACCTCGCGGGACAACCCGTGGAGAAAGATGTCAAAGTGCCGGTGCGTCTGATCACGAAGGAAAACGCGGCCGCCGTGCTTGAGGCGCGGTGAGTTGCTGGAGCGTGACGCGAGTCAGGCGGACTTCCGCACGACTGGACTTCCCCCAAACGGGGGAGGATGCGCTCCTTGCCGTGATCGGAGGAACCCACGCTCATTGCGAAATCCGGAATTTCCCGGATAAGCCTTCGGTCCACAGCCGAGATCCCTAGTGCCCCCGCCGCTCGCAATGAACACATCCATTATCAGGCTATCTGCCTTCCTGCTCGCTCTGTTCTTCCTTGCTAGCGCCAAAACCCTGGCGCAACCCGCCAGTGCTTTGGTCGCCTCTTTCGCGGGCACTGCCACGCTCACTGGCAACGTGAGCAACGTCGCCACCGGCAATCTCCTCGAAGGCGCCCGGGTCGGGATCAAGGCGCTGGGCCGGGAGGCGCTTTCTGATGCGACCGGCCGCTATGTGTTCTCGTCGCTGCCGGCCGGTTCTCATGCAGTGACGGTGTCGTATGCCGGACTCGATCCGGTCAGTGTCACGGTCAACGTCCCACCGAGGGGAGCAGTTATCCGCAATTTCGACCTGTCGACCGAGATCTACAAACTCGACGCCTTCAAGGTGACCGGGGAGCGCGAGGGATTTGCTGCGGCCATCACCGCGGAACGCAACGCCGACAACGTGAAGAATGTGGTCGCGATGGATCAGTTCGGCAATCTGCCCAACCTCAACGCGGGCGAAGTGGCGATGCGGCTTCCCGGGGTGGTCGGCAACCTTGACAATGCCGGCAACAGCTTCGGCTTCACGATTCGCGGCATGCCGTCGGGTCTCAATGTCGTGACAATGGATGGTGCCCTGTTGACCTCCCAAGGCGCGGCCGGACGCACTTCGGTCGTCAACAACATCACTGGAACGATGTTCGAGCAGGTCGAAATCACCAAGGGCCACCGGCCTGACCAAGGGGCCGACTCGCTCGGTGGAACCATCAATCTCAAGAGCCGCTCGCCGCTAGCCCTCGCCGAAAAGCGTCGTCTCACCTACAGCCTTACTGGTCGACTGGCCCCGTCGTTCACGCAGCAGATCCCGATGCGTCGGGAGCATCCGTTTCACCAGACCGTTAACCTCGGCTGGCAGGAGGTCTTCGGCGTCTTTGGTGGCGAGCGGAATCTTGGCGTTGCGGTCAATCTCTTTGAAAGCGAAAATGCTCTCGGGTGGTTCCAGACCACGCGCGACTTTGAGAACACCTCGGCACGGCCCGCTTACGTCTGGGATTATCGAGAATTTGACGTCTACAGCCATCGCCTTCAGAACTCGATCAATGCGAAAGTCGACTTCCGGCTTTCGCCGCGCACTAAGCTCACGGCGTTGGTCATGGTGGCTGATCACGCGGACATGTTTCGCCGCGAGTATAACACCCGGTACTTTACGACGCAGCAGATCGGCACGACGGGCACCGCTGGCATCCTTCCGGGCTATAGCGACCGAATCACCCGGGTTCGCGCGGCGCCTGGATCCACCATCGATGTGACGTCGAGGGGGCCGGACAACTTTGTGAACCGGACCCGCCGCGTCGATTTCGGCGGCGAGCACAATTTGGGATCGTTTGACGTCGATTACAACGCCCGGCGCACCCTCACCCACGCCAGCAGCGATAATCCGACTCTCCTGACTCGTATTACCGGGGTGGGCTGGATGCTAGATCGCACTCAGTCCGACCTCCATCCCCGGGTTACCCAGACGGAGGGGCCTGACTTCACCAATCCGGCCAATTACCGGCCGGCGGCCAATGGGCTCACGCGGTCCGATTTTCCAAGCAAGCAAAAGGTCGATGAATTCACAGTCAATGTTCGATACAAGCTACCGATACAGGTGCCGGCCTTCCTCAAAGTCGGGGCGCTCCGGCGCGATCAGACCTATTCCGAAGTCGCTCTGAATCGCCGTTGGAGCTACATCGGCTCCGGCGCCCTGCCGGCAGATCCCTCGATTGTGACGTGGACCTCGCAGCGCTCGGGATCGCGCATCCCGCAGTGGCAGACATCGATGTTCATGAGCGGCGACCAGCCCAACGACCTCTCCCTCTGGCGCGAGGATATCTACTTTAACGAGCAAAACAAATTCACCGGCTCGCGCTACGTGAACGAGGTGATCACCGCCGGTTATGTCATGGGGCAGTCACGATTCGGCCGCACGGGAGTCCTCGGCGGCGTTCGCACCGAAGAGACCACGAGCAACAGTTGGGGCTGGGTGCGCGCGCGCGCCCTCAGCAACGCCGCCCAGGTGGCGGCTGATCCGATCGGCTCGGCGCAGCGCGATTACGCCGGCAACCTGCGCAAACTCCACCGGGCCTACACGAAGTCGTTCCCCAGTGTGCATTTGACGCGCGAGTTCACCGACAGCCTCCGCGGTCGCCTCAGTTGGTCAACCAGCTTTGGGCGACCGGCGCTGAGCAACACCTACCCCAACGAGACCCCCAACGAGACGCAACAAACGCTGACGGTCAACAACCCTGGCCTGCTGCCCCAGACCGCTTCGAACTGGGATGCGACGCTCGACTATTACTTGAAACCCGTCGGCACATTCTCGGCGGGCTTCTTTCACAAGACGATTAGCGACTACATTGTCCCCGGCTATGTCGCTGGCACCGTCGGCACCGGCAACGACAATGGCTACAATGGGGAGTATGCCGGCTTTACCCTCCTGCGCTCCACCAATGCCGGCACGGCCTACGTGCAGGGTTGGGAGTTCTCCTATTTGCAGCAACTGAGCTTTCTGCCGGGCTTGCTTAAAGGATTCGCCGTGTCGGGTAATTTTACGTTGATCGATACGCACGGCAATTTCGGAGGTAATACGAATCTCACCAGCGGCCAAGTGGCCAATTTCGTGCCGCGCAGCGGCAATGCCAGCATCTCTTGGCAGCATCGCGGCTTCAGCGTGCGGTGGCTCGGAAACTATGTGGGCAACTACATCACGAGCTATTCGGCAGCAAGTGCGGGACGGAACATCTATCGCTTCCCGCGTAAAGTATTCAATTTGGGCCTCGCCTACCAGCTGCGCCCCTCGCTCACCTTAACCTGCGACATCGATAACATAACGAACGAAGAACAGGCACTCTATCGAGGTATTCCCGACCAAGTTCAGAGTCGGAACATTGCTGGAGCTACCATCACCTTCGGCGTCTCTGGCCGGTTTTGAATCCACCATTAAGCATGAAGTTAATATCCTACCTTCCTGTGCTTCTGCTCCTCGTTTTGCGGCTCCCGGCCGCCGACGTTCCGCGGCCTAATCTCATCATCATCAATATCGACAATCTCGGTTATGCCGACATTGGGCCATTTGGCGGGCGCAACCAGACTCCCGAACTCGAGCGCATGGCCGCCGAAGGGCGCAAGCTCACAAGTTTCTACGCCGCGCCCGTGTGCTCGCCTTCACGGGCCTCGCTCATGACGGGCTGCTACCCCAAGCGCGTGCTGCCGATTCCGGGCGTGCTGTTTCCCGCCGCTGCAGTCGGGCTAAATCCCACGGAGCGCACGATCGCTGAAGTCCTGAAAGACGCCGGCTACGCCACCGCGATGATCGGCAAGTGGCACATTGGCGACCAGCCGGCGTTTCTGCCCACGAAGCAGGGTTTCGATTCCTACTTCGGGCTGCCTTATTCGAATGACATGGGCCCAGCCGCCGACGGGGTGAGGAGCTCCCGGGACCAGAACCCGCCGCAGCTGAAGGCCGATCCCGTGGCGGTCGATCTCGACGGAACCGGCGTGCGCGGCTTGCAGCCGCCCCTGCCGCTGCTCGAGAACGATCAGGTCATCGCGCACGTGCGGCGCGAGGAACAGATCGACCTTCTCCGTCGCTACACCGAGCGCACCGTCAGCTTCGTTCGCGCGCCCCGCGACCGGCCATTCTTCCTTTACGTCGCGCCTAACGCTGTGCACTTCCCGCATTATCCGGGGGACAATTTTCTGGGCAAATCGGGCACTGGCCTGCTCGGCGATTGGGTGCGGGAAATCGACTGGACTGTGGGCCAGGTGCTCGGAGCCCTGCGTGAGGCCAAGCTCGCGGAGAGCACCCTCGTGCTCTTCACCTCTGACAACGGCGGTCCCGTCGGCCTCGGCGCATGCAATGCGCCGCTGCGCGGGTCCAAGGGTTCGACGTGGGAGGGCGGCATACGCGTGTGCACGATTGCGTGGTGGCCGGGGAGAATCCCGGCAGGGACTTCAACGGACGCGATGGCTGGGATGCTCGATGTGCTGCCGACGTTTGCGCGGATCGCGGGCGCATCGCTCCCTCAGGATCGCAAGATCGATGGTGTCGATTTGTGGCCTATTCTGGTGGGCGAACCGAGCGCGCCACCGCGGGATCATTTTTTCTACTTCCTCGGGCTTAATCTCCAAGCAGTGCGGTTAGGACCGTGGAAACTCCATCTCGCGAGCGGCCAACTTTACCACCTCGTTGACGATATCGCCGAGGCGCACGATGCATCCGCGCAGCAGCCCGAACGGGTAAAACGCCTGCGAGAACTTGCCGACTCTATGAAAACAGACCTTGCGTTGACCGGGATCGGTCCTGGGTGCCGACCACTGGGTCGCCTCGCAAATCCCAAGCCGATCATTGCGGTCGATGGCACCGTGCGGCCGGAGTTGGCCGGGGCGGCCAAAAATTTCCCTAGGTAAAATCTGAATGGGCGCGCGCGTCCGGAATCACCCTATGCCGATCGTACAAAAAACGTCCTAAGCAAAAGGACCCAACCCGATTTCCCGTCGAATCCGCCCCTTACCA
>CAMATV010000114.1 GCA_945861235.1 Opitutus sp. GAS368 | reverse complement strand
GGTTATGATCTCACGACGGCGGCCACCGGCGACTCGCTCGCGCGGCAACCGGAATGGCCGGATGGCGTAGGGCGCCTGGTGGGCCGCGCAGATTTGCCGGAGTCCGTAGCGGACTATCTGGCGGTGGCCCGGAGATTTGACGCGAGCCGGCGCGCGGGGGCGGACACGAACGACCACGGGGCGCTGAAATTTTATCCGGGCTCGCCGTGGTTCGTGCGGGAGCTGGCCCGGCCGCAAGATCGCCTCGCGCTCTGCGAGCGGCAGCCGGACGAGTGCGCAGCGTTAAGGGAAGCGTTTCAGTTTTCACCAGGCACGAAGGTGCAGGAAATGGACGGCTACGTGGCGGTCCGTGCGCTGCTGCCGCCTCCCGAGCGACGCGCGCTGGTGTTGATCGATCCGCCGTTTGAGGCGCAGAACGAGTTTGCGCAGGTTGCGCGAGCGCTGAGCGAAGGATTGCGTCGGTTTCCCAGCGCGGTGTTGGCGGTGTGGTATCCACTGACGGAGCGGGCGCGGGTGGAGGATTTTTTTGCGGATCTGCGGGCACTGCGTCCGCCGCCGACGCTCGCGGCGGAACTGATGATCGCGGGTGACGGCAGCACGATGAAACTGAAGGGATGCGGACTCGTGGTGGTCAACCCGCCGTGGCAATTTGAGCGCGAAGCCGAGCCCATGCTGAGTTTTTTGAGTGAGGCGCTGGCGCAGGCACCGGGCGGCGGCGGGTGCGTGACGTGGCTGGTGGGCGAGTGAGAACGCTGATGAGTGAGGAGATGATGAGTGCGACGTCCGCGGGATCGGCCGGGCGTTGAGCGAGGTTTTGACATGAAGTGCGGGGCGCGCACGCTCGGATCATGCAATCTGTCGCAACCGAGCTCGTCACGGTGGCCGACTATCGGGCGATGCCCGAGGGGCCGCCGTATCACCAATTGATCGAGGGAGAACTTATCACGGCACCATCACCGAGCAGTTTTCATCAGGATGTCGTGGGGAATATTTATTTTTTGCTCCGGCACCATGTCATGAAACATCGCCTGGGAAAAGTCTGCATCGCTCCGCTCGACGTCTATTTGGCGGAGACCAGCGTGGTGCAGCCGGATGTTTTTTTTCTAACCAACGCCAGCTTACCGCTGCTTGAGTCCGATGGTGTGCATGGTGCGCCTGATTTGGTGATCGAGATCGTGTCGCCGTCGAATGGCTGGTTGGATAAGAAGCGCAAGCGGCCGATTTATGCGCAGTGCGGCGTGAAGGAGTTGTGGCTGGTTGATCCGGCGATGGAGCTGATCCATCGCTATGATTTTACGATCGATGTCGCGAAGCCGGTGCGGATCGTGGACAGCGAGGAGAGTTTCGAGACGCCGCTCGTGCCCGGATTAATGATCAACGCGGTCGACGTATTTCAGCGTTAGGCTCGTGGGGTGTGGCCCCAGGCCGCGCGAGTGAGTGGGACGAGCCGACGCGGGGCCGTCGGAGAAACGAGGGCCGCGTTACGCGAATTTTTGGCGGACGACGAGGAAGAGGACCGCGCTGGCGATGAGGTCGGTGAGGCCGACGGCGAGACGGAGCGGGAGCGGGATACGCGTGAGGAAGGCGAGCACGACGATGCCACCGAAGGCGAGCACGGTCGCGAGGATGAGCATCTGTTTGCGCAGGCGAACGCGCTTGGCGGGATCAGACGCAGGCGTGCTGGCGGGATTTGAGGAGGGATCGGGCATCGAGGGATGTGGGCGCGGTCGACAGGTCGGAGGCCTGACCCTATTTCGCCAAGGGGAGGAGCAGGCGCATCGTCGTCCCTGCGGGGCTCGTTGAGAGGAGCAGGATGTCGCCGTGGTGCGACAGGAGAATGCGTTTCGCAATCGCGAGGCCGAGGCCAGTGCCGTCGGGTCGGCCCGAGAGAAACGAATCGAAGATGCGGTCGCGGATGGGTTCTGGAATCCCAGTGCCGGTGTCGGTGAGGTCGAGAATCGCGAAGTGGGCAGCGGTCGGGCTGTCAGCCCTCGCGGTGAGCGTGATCGTGCCGCCATCGGGCATGGCCTGCGTGGCGTTGATCAGCAGGTTGAGGAGGACCTGCTGGATTTGGCCTTTGTGCGCTTCGATGAAGAGCGGGCCTGCCGGTGGTTCGAAACAGAGCAACACCTTACTTTGCGCGAGCTTGAGCCGCACGAGCACGAGGGTGTCGTCGACGATGTCGGCGAGCGACCAACGCGAGTGTAGGCTGGTCGGGGCCTTGGCGAAACCGAGCACGCGGGTGACGATGGACTCGAGTTGATCGAGTTTTTCGCCGATGACGCGCATGTCGGTGCGCCGCGGATCGCCCGCGGGGAAGTCGAGATCGAGGCCGCCGTGGAGGAGCTTGAGGACGGTGAGGGGATTACGGATCTCGTGCGCGATCTCGGCGGCGAGGAGACCGAGGGTGGTGAGGCGTTCGTTTTTCCGGAGCACATCTTCGCGTTTGAAAATCCGGGCGTAGAGCCGCGCGTTTTGCAGGGCGACGGCACCGAGGCCGGCGAGAGCGGCGCAGAGGCGCTTCTCATCGTTGTCGAAGCGATGCGGGCGGTCGGTGAACACCGCGAGGACGGCGAGCACTTCGCCCTCGAACAGCAGTGGGCTCACGAGCACGGAGCGCAGCGAGGAATCGCGGGGAATGTCCGTGAGGTCGATGAATTCGCGTGATTGAACGTCGACAAACGAAACCTGCCGTTGGGTGCGGATCGAGGCGCCGACCAGGCAGGCGTTGAGGGGGTGGTGGCCACTCGGGAGCGGCGTGATGGTGCTACTCGTCAAAGACGCACACTGCACCGAGTCCGTGGTGGCCTCGTGGAAATAGAGGGCGGCGGCGCGGGCCTGCATCATGTGGCGCGCTTCGCGAGTCAGGGAGTCGAGCAGATCCTGTTGTTCAAATTTCGTGACGAGGGATTGGCCGACGGTGACGAGGGATTCGAGCTGGCGGGCTTTGTTGCGGAGGTGCCCGAGTGTCCAGAGACGTTGCATCACGCGGGCGGCCTCGGCGGCGAGGGTTTCGAGCTGGGTGAGGTCGGCGGACGTGAACCCCGCGAGCTCGTCGCTCTCGAGGTCGATGACGCCGATTACGTGGTCGCCGTCCATCATGGGTGCTGCCATCTCGCAACGACATGCGGGCCGGATGGCGATGTAGCGCGGCTCGAGGGAGACGTCGGGTGCGAGGAGCGAGCGATGGTTGAGCACACACCAGCCGGTGATGCCGTGGCCGAGCTTGATGGCGGAATAACCGACCCCCGTGGGCAAGCCGGTTTGCACTTCGGTTTCAAGGCGGGCCGTATCCGGGCTGAGCAGCGCGATGGAGCCGGCGTTGGCGCGAAACGTGGCGACGAAGAGATCGAGCATCTCGCGCAGGGCGACTTGGGGATCGTCGACGCGCGTGGCGAGCGCGGCCACGCGGTAAAGCGCCGGTAGAAGGTTGGCGTCGGGCATCGCGTCCATGGGGCGAGTCGGCCCAGCGCACGCGGGGTGCGCAAGGTAAAGTTGAGGTCGCGAGCCGCGACGGGTTTATGTTCCGCTCGCCGGAGCGGTCGGAGCCGGTGCGGGGGAGATCACCTCGGTCATGGCATCGCGGAGGGCGACGAGGCGCTCGGGGCTGTCGACGGGTTGGTGATTGGCGCTCTCGATGTAAAACGTGTCGATTGCGACGCCGCGTTCGGTCCCGATGCGGGCGAACGTGATGTCGAAGGCGTGGTCGCAGATGATCTTCGCGAGCCGATAGAGGAGGCCGATCTGATCGCGCGCCTGGATTTCCACGATGGTGCGCTGCATCGAGAGCTCATGATAAACATCCACGGTGGGAGGAAACGAGCTGTGCAAGGTTTCTCCGGTCGACGAGGCGAGGTAGCGCGTCGAAGCGATTTTTTTGGCCTGCGCGGCGATGTCGGGGAGCAAGTCGCGGTTGGCCACGAGCGCTTCCTCGATGGTGCGGGCGAATTTCTCCTGGGCGGCGGCACTTTGCACGACGCCCCGGCCGGGCTCGACGACGTAGAAGGTGTCGATCGCGATGTGGTCGGTGCGAGAAATGACCTTTGAGCCGAGGATACTCAGGCCCGCGACGCTGAAGGCGCCGGCGAGTTTGTAGAAGAGGCCGGCGCGATCCCACGTCACGACGTTGACGACGGTGAGCGAGCGGTTGAGGTCGTCTTTCCATTCGATGACAGGTTTCAACGAGCCGACGGAATCGGCAGTCGTGATCGACTGAAAGAGCCGGTTGACCATCTGGATATGCAGGGCGATCTCGGCGGAGTCCGTGTGGACGAAATAGCGGTCGGGGAGGAGACCGAAGTGCGCGTTGATCTCGTCCGCACTGATGCCGGGGATAGTTTTCGCGATGAGTGCCTGATGGGTCATTTTTTTCTTTTCCTGGTGGCTGGCGTCGAGCGCCGCGCCAAGTTTAAGTCGCTCAAGGGTGGAGCGGTAGAGGGTCGTGTGCAACGTGTCCTTGTAACTATTCCACAAGTCCACGGCGGTGCCGCGGGCGTCGCAGAACGTATGGACATAAAGGTGCCGCAAGCGCTCGGTGTCGCCCACAAGTTCGGCAAAGGAAGCGGAGGTCTGAGGGTCATCGACATCTCGCTTCTGCCAGAAGCGTGCCATCGCGAGAT
This sequence comes from Opitutus sp. GAS368, assembly GCA_945861235.1. Classification (GTDB taxonomy): domain Bacteria; phylum Verrucomicrobiota; class Verrucomicrobiia; order Opitutales; family Opitutaceae; genus GAS368. The sequence continues at coordinate 4,018 of CAMATV010000114.1, read as the reverse complement.
GATTTTTGATCGTGAACAACACGAGCTCGCGGCCCTCGGTCGAAACGCCGAAACGTTCTAGCAAGGGACCGGCGAGGCGGACGCCGCTCTCGGAATGGCCTTGGATGGCTTCGGCCTTGCCGATGTCGTGGAGCAAGAGCGTGAGATACAGCAGCGCCGGATCGCTGCTTTCGTGGAGGGCGGCGCGGTACTTGAGGGTGATGGGTTCGGCCTCGGTGAAGACGCGGTCGAGTTCGCGGATCGCGCTGAGCGTATGCACATCGGCGGTGTAACGATGGTAATACTCGTGCTGGACCAAGCAGGTAAGGCCGTCGAATTCTGGGATGAAACGGCCCAGCACACCCAGCTCGTGCATCTGGGCGAGGGCGGGATGGACCGCGCCCACTTCGGAGAGGATGGCACGGAAACAGATGCCGGCGTCGGTCGAACGCGCGACTTCGGGTGTCAGGCGCGGGAGCTCGGCGCGGACGAGCTGCGCGAGATGAAAATCGAGCGTGGCGTCGAGTTGCTGGCTGTGGCGAAACACCCGCAGGAGGCGCACGGGATCCGTGCTGAAGACATCGGGATTCTCCGCGGCGAGTTCCCGGCCGCGGAGGACGAAACCATCGAGGCGTTTGGAACGGGTGAAACGCGTCGCGCGGAGCCGTTCGCGAAAGGACCCGCCGCCCTCGCCGTTGGCACCGCCGCGGCCGATGCTCAGCGCGAGCCGATCTTCGACGAGCTTCGACACCCGGAACACCGCCTGCGCCGCGCGGTAATAATCCTGCATGAAGTGCTCCACCCGGGGCAGCATTTCGACCTCGGTGTAACCGAGGTTTTGCGCGATGCGCGGCTGGAGATCGAGATTCATGACATCCGTCGCGCGGGTGCTCATAAAATGGAGGTCGTTGCGGACGCGCAGGAGGAAGTCGTAGCCCCGGCGGAACGCCGCGAGGTCCTCGGCGCGCAGGTAGTTTTGCGCGGCGAGCTCGTCGATGGAAATGATGCCCAGCTTCACGCGGGCCATCCACACGGCGTTCTGGTAGTCGCGGAGGCCACCGACGCCATTCTTGATGTCGGGTTCCTGATTGAAAACGGTGTTGGCAAATTTCGCGCGGCGGCTCGTCTGGTCGTCCAGTCGCGCGGCGATGTAGCCCTTGGGGTCTTCGCTGACGTAGTAGCTGCGGTAGGCCTGCGAAAACGTATCGTAGAGTTTGGGTGAGCCGGCGATGAGCCGCGCTTCGAGGAGGGCGGTCTTCGATTGGATTTCCCGGCGGGCTTCGTCGAAGGCCTCGTCGATCGTGCGGGTGGAGTGGCCGACTTTCAGCCCGCAATCCCAGAGAATGTAGAGGATTTCGTTAGTGAGATGTGCCTGGAGGGGCTTGGCGGCGGCCGGCTTCGTCTTCGTTGGGAAGAGAAACATCACGTCGATATCACTGAGGGGGCTGAGCTCGCCGCGCCCGTAGCCACCGAGTGCCACGAGGGCCACAGGGGCAGGCAAGGGGCCGACGTTGCGCGCGTAGGCTTCAATCGCGTAGTTAAAAAGGTGAGTGAGCAAGGCGTCGATCAGTGCGGCGCGATGGTGGGTCGTGGCGAGGCCGGTGGCCCCGGCTTCGTGGTGGGCGCGCAGGGCGGCGGTTTCGACCTTCAGGAATTCCTTACAGGCGGCCAGTCGCGTCGGGACGGGCACTTCGCCGCTGAAGCGGAGCCGGTCGGTGGCGGGTGGCGGAGGGAGTGCAGGCATGAGGAAAGCGGGGAATAAGCAATAACCGGCAACCATTAGGCAATCTCCCAATCACGGTGCCGCACGCCACGCTTGCATCGCTCCCTGGCCCACGGTTTTCTCGTCGGTTCCTAACCTGAACCGACCTATGGCCGAGATCACCAAGAGCTACGAATCCCGCGACGTTGAGAAAAAATGGTATGCCGCTTGGCAGGCCGCGAATGCCTTTGCCGGCCGGGTTACCCCGGGCAAGGAGCCCTACTCGATCGTGATCCCGCCCCCGAATGTCACGGGAGTGCTGACCATGGGGCACGTGCTCAACAACACGATCCAGGATGTTTTGATCCGCCGCGCGCGCCTTGAGGGCAAGTCGGCCCTCTGGCTACCTGGCACTGACCACGCTGGCATCGCGACGCAGAACGTCGTCGAGCGTCAGCTCCGTCAGACCGAAAAAAAAACTCGCCGCGACCTCGGTCGCGAAAAATTTCTCGAAAGAGTCTGGTCTTGGCGTGACGAAAAAGGCGGAAAGATTCTCGAACAACTCCGCGCGCTCGGCACCTCGTGCGACTGGGAGCGCACGCAGTTTACGATGGACCCGCACTACTCGCAGGCGGTGCTCACGGCGTTTGTTGATCTCTTCGGCAAAGGGAATATCTACCGCGGCAAGCGGATGGTGAACTGGTGTCCCGTCTCGCAGACTGCGCTCTCGGACGAAGAGGTGAACATGAAGCCGGTGAACGGCTCGATCTACCGGGTGCGCTACGAGCGGACGGATGCGCCGGGGGTGTTCGTCGAGGTCAAGACCACGCGGCCCGAGACGATTCCGGGTGACGTCGCCATCGCGGTGCATCCCGAGGACCCGCGTTACGCCGGGTGGATTGGAAAAACCGTGCGTCGCGCCCTCGGGCCGGCGGCGGAAATCCCGATTATTGGCGATGCGGCGGTCGACCAAGCGTTCGGCACCGGCGCGCTGAAGATCACTCCGGCGCACGACAAGGTCGATTTTGAGATCGGCCAGCGCCACCATCTTCCGATCATCGACGTGCTGGCGGCGGATGGAAAACTCAACGCGTTTGCCGGCCCTGAGCTCGCTGGACTCGACCGTTTCGCCGGTCGCAAGAAAGCCGTCGAGTTGCTCAGCGCGAGCGGTGCCCTCGTCGCTGAAGAACCCTACGCGAACAACGTCGGCTATTCCGAGCGTGCCGATGTGCCGATCGAGCCGCGACTCACGTGGCAGTGGTGGCTGCGTTACCCGCGAGTCGCAGAGGCCAAGGCGGCGGTGCGCGACGGCCACATTCAGTTTCACCCCGAGCGTTGGAGCAAAGTTTACCTGCACTGGCTGGAGAACATCCAAGATTGGTGCATCAGCCGCCAGCTCTGGTGGGGGCACCGCATTCCGGTTTGGTATCGGAACGGCCTCGACAAAGAGAAACTCACGGAGGCCGATCTCCGCGATGCGACGAAAGTCCACGTCTCGCTCACCGGTCCGGCCGATCCGGAAAACTGGACGCAAGAGGACGATGTGCTCGACACGTGGGCGTCGTCATGGCTTTGGCCCTTCGCGACGATGGGCTGGCCCGACGAGGACAAGATGAAGGCGCAGGGCCTCGATTATTTTTACCCGACGACCACGCTCGTGACGGGGCCGGACATTATCTTTTTCTGGGTCGCGCGCATGATTATGGCCGGACTCGAGTTCATGCGGCCGGGTGAATCGCTGGAGCGGCGCATTCCGTTCAAGCATGTTTACTTCACCGGCATCATTCGCGACCAGCAGGGCCGCAAGATGTCGAAGTCCCTCGGCAACTCGCCCGACCCGCTCGATCTCATCACTGCCTACGGTGCCGATGGCCTTCGCTTCGGCATCGTGTCGATCGCGCCGCAAGGGCAGGACATCCGCTTTCAAGAAGACCGGATCGAGAGCGGTAAGAATTTTTGTAACAAGCTCTGGAATGCATGCCGGTTCCGCCAGATGAGCGGCGAGGCGGGGGACAACGCTTCGCTCTCGACGATTTTGTCGCGCCTCTCGCCAGAGAAATTTGACGCGGACGACCATGCCATTCTCCAGCGCCTGCTCGCGACGACGCGCGAGGTGGACCGGTGTTTCGTTGAATTCGAATTCAGTGCGGCGGTGCAGGCCCTCTACGGCTTTTTCTGGAACGATTTCTGTGACTGGTATGTGGAAGTCTCGAAGTCGAAACTCCAAGCGGCCGACACCAAGGCCACCTGTCTCGCGATCCAAGATATGGTCCTGCGCCAGACGTTGCTGCTGTTGCACCCCTTCATCCCCTTTATCACCGAGGAACTGTGGCACCA
>CAMATV010000113.1 GCA_945861235.1 Opitutus sp. GAS368 | reverse complement strand
TCGCGCATCGCGGTGTGGAAAGCGGGCGAAGCGGGGCTCGATCTGCGCGGATCGGTCGTGGCGAGCGAGGCAATGTTTCCGTTTGCGGACGGACTGGTCGCCGCGGCTGCGGCCGGGGCCACGGCAGCGATTCAGCCCGGTGGTTCGGTGCGTGACGCGGAGGTCATCGCCGCGGCCGATGAACGCGGAATGGCCATGGTCTTCACGGCTTCGCGGCACTTTAAGCACTGAGACTCGTGCGCACCGTGGTCTTGGACATTGCCAAACCTGCCGGTCTCGGCTCCTTCGTTCAGATCCATTTCATCATGCAGGTTCTCTTTCGTGCTGCCGTCCGTATCCACCCGCCCTGCAAGAGGACTGCCGTGCAAACCCTGACGACCCATGCTTGAGGCCATTCTGGATCAATTTCAAGGGACCCCGCTGTCGCTCTGGGGACCGTTTGTTGTGCTGTTGCTCTGCGGGTTGGGCCTGCCGATCCCCGAAGATATCGTCCTCATTGCGGCCGGTGCCTTGGGCGTGTTGGATGAACGGGCTTGGATCCACGTAAGTGCCATCATGTATGCGGGGGTGATGGGCGGCGATTCGATCACCTTCTTTGCAGGCCGATATTTCGGCACGCGTTTGCGGACCGCACCGTGGTTCCAGCGAGTTTTTCCCGCCGACAAACAGGCGAAGGTCGAGGTCCTGTTCGAACGTCATGGCTCGAAGGGATTGTTCCTGGGACGTTTCTTGCCGGGATTGCGCGCGCCGATTTTTTTTACGGCAGGGTCCATGCGGGTATCATTTTGGAAATTTTTCTGCTTCGACGGGTTTGCCGCGCTGATCAGCGTGCCGGTCTTCGTGTGGCTCGGTCATTGGCTCTGGGTGAAGTTTCAAGACGACATTGAGCAGCTCAATCGGAGTCTGGCCGTGACGCACTCCTTCTCGCGGTGGATCGTGGTCGCGGCCGCACTCGGCTGCATCGGCCTATGGCTTTGGTCCCGGCGCGGGAAGAAGAAGAATCCCTGACGCACCGGGCGCACTGTACCGGGCGGTTGTGGCTCGCGGGGAACGACCCTTCCGCGGGGAAACCGATCGCAGATTTGCCGGCGTTCAGGCTGCAGGTGCCGCGCGCTGCGCTGCGAACCGAGCAGTGAACCGCGCGAAGTTTCCGTAGTCGTGTTTTCCGATTGGCGTGGCAGCGAATTGGTTCACGGTGGGTGAATGTTCGACCCCGTTGAGAAACTAAAAGAATTTATCCGCCATCCCAGCGTCTCCGCCGACTCCACGTTTCGGGACGGAATGCAGGGGGCCCAAGAATTCGTTGCGAATCTGTTGGGCTCGCTCGGTTTTACCGTCGAGGTGGTGAAGACTGATCTGCACCCCATCATTTTTGCTCAGCGCGGCGGGCCCGCGAGCTGGCCGCACGTGGTGATTTACGGCCACTACGACGTGCAGCCCGCCGATCCGCTGAATTTGTGGAAGACGCCGCCCTTCGATCCGACCATCATCGGCAATCGGATCTATGGACGTGGAGCGGCCGACAACAAGGGGCCGCTGATGACGAACATTGCCGCGGTCGCGCAATTATTGGAGGCCAATCCCCACTTTCCGCTGCGGATCACGTTTCTCATCGAAGGCGAAGAAGAGATGGGGAGCCCAAGTTTCCCGAAATTTCTGGAGAGCCACAAAGACCGGCTGCAAGCGGCGGATTTCGTTTACCTTTCGGATACCGCACTGCCCACGGCGGACCAAGTCGTGCTCACGTGTGGTCTGCGGGGTTTGGCGCTGTTCGATCTGCACGTAACCGGGGCGAAGGGGGACTTGCACTCGGGGCTCCACGGCGGCGTCTTGCGCAATCCGATACAAGCGCTCGCGGAAATCATTTCGTCGCTGCACACGCCGGAAGGTCTCGTGAACGTGCCGGGATTCTATGAAGAGGTGCTCGATGTGCATCCGTGGGAACGCGCCGAATTGAAAAAATTGGGTGCCGACGAGCAGAGCTACAAAGACTTTCTCGGGATCGACACTTTCTATACTTTGCCGGGATTCTCGCCGTTTGAAGCGCTGCGGTTTCAGCCGACGCTCGAGTTCAATGGGATTGGCGGAGGCTACCAAGGGGAGGGAACCAAGACGGTCATTCCGAGCAAGGCGTTCGCGAAAATCAGCTGCCGGCTCGTGCCGAATCAGGAGCCCGAAAAAATCAAGCAGCTGGTGATGGCCGCGATCCGGGCGCGCACTCCTTCCGGGGTGAAAATCGAGTTCGTGGATCAGCACAAAGGCGATCCGTACGTGGTGGTGCCGCCGGACCGCGCGAACACCCCGCTGGATCAGTCGCCGGTGCTCGCGCGGGCATTTCGCGCGGCGGACCAAGCCGTCACGGAAGTTTGGGGACGGGCACCGCTGTATCTGCGCGAAGGCGGCAGCGTGCCGATCATCGCTCAGATTAAACAGGTCACCGGATTGGATTCGGTCATGTTCGGGCTCTTCCTGCCGGAGGATAATCTGCATGCGCCGAACGAGAGCTTTAACCTCGATGTCATGCAGAAGGGGATTGAAACATCGCGGCGTGTCCTCGCGGCGCTGGCTGAGTAGGCTGGCGATTTTTCTCTCATGAAAAAGCCCCGGAAAATTCCGGGGCTTTTTCGTCTTTGGAGAAATGTCTGTGCGCGGGAAACTTATTTGGCCTTGATAATGACCAGTTCGACGCGGCGGTCTTTATCCATCGACGCGGCATCGGCATTGGATTTGGCCTCGAGGCTACCCTTGGAGTTCGCCTCGAGCTTGTCGGCGAGAACTCCGAGCGAAAGCAGGTATTTTTTCGCGGCGTTCGCGCGGCGATCACCGAGCCCCAGATTGTATTCCGCCGTGCCCCGCCAGTCCGCGTGACCTTCCAAGAGGAGGCGCTGGGCGGGGTTTTTGTCGAGATACTCTTTGGCCGCTTTCAGCTTCTCGCGTTCGCTTTGCTTGATGGCCGACTGATCAAATTCAAAATAGACGGGCTGGAGCAATCCGCGGATGGTGCTCCCATCGTCGATCACGCCGTCGGCCAGACGCGGCTGCAACGAGGTGTTGAGATCTGATACCGTTGAAAGATTGCTCGGAGGAGCGACGTTTTCGCCGCCACCTAGTGGCCCGAGCACCGTGGCGCCCGGATTCGGGCGCTCGGGTTTCTTGCTGCAGCCGGCAGCAAGGAGCGCGGCGCTGGCGAGGACGAGGCAAAGTTTTTTCGAGACAAGTTTCATGAGAAGCAGAGAGGTATGTACGGAATGGAAAAAACGATTGGTCAATCGGCTCCGTTGCCGCAAGGTTTTTAGAAGGTCTTTTTCGGGTGGATGAGCCCCATTTCGAGCGCGTACCGCGTCAAGCTGGCGACATTATGGAGGTTGAGCTTTCTCATGAGTTCTGTGCGGTGGTTGTCAACGGTCTTGGCTCTAATGCCGAGTTCGGCCGCGAGTTTTAGGTGCTGTGGCTCTCAGTCACGAGCTGATCATTGGCGTCCCGGCGAAGAATCTCGACCAGCATTTCGCGACGAGCGGTGGGGTCTGCGATGGGGACGGGGCGTTTCATGAACGTATTGGGGAACGGGACGGTGGTGGGCCGGCCGGGATTCGAACCCGGAACCAATTGCTTAAAAGGCAACTGCTCTACCATTGAGCTACCAGCCCTCCTATCCGTGGGAAGGAGACAAATGGATTTTTGTCACGGGGGTTGGCAAGGAATTTCGCCCTGAATGAAGCGCGCGGTCATTGACCGGGCTCCCGGCCGCGCCTATGCAGTCCAGACTTTCATCACAACGTGGGAACAATCCAGAAATATTCCAATCAGAGTGAGGCAGAACGTATGACCTCCAAAGCTCAAGAAGTGGCCTTCGACCGCGTCCTCGTGGATCGTTTTAAGAGCGGTGATCAGTCCGCTTTCGACGAGATGGTTTCCCGCTACTGGGACCGTATTTATTCGATGGTTCACCAACTTCTGCGCAACCAGCAGGATGCGGAGGAGGTGACGCAGGATGCGTTTATTCGCGCCCACCGGGGCTTGGTGAATTTCCGCGGTGACTCCGCGTTTTCTACGTGGCTCTACCAGATTGCGACCAACCTCGCGCGGAACCGATATTGGTATTGGTGGCGCCGGAAACGCGACAAGTCCGTCTCTTTTGATGCGCCCGTGAGCTCCGAAAACGATATGACGTTGGCCGACATCATCCCTGCGGAAGTCGAGTCGCCGGACGACATCGCGGTCAATCAGGAGTTCGTGAACCGCATCGGCCAAGGGATGGAGAAAATCTCGGCAAAACACCGGGAGATTTTGGTCTTACGCAACGTCAAGAACCTGTCCTACGAAGAAATCGCGGCTATCTTGGCCATTTCCGTAGGTACCGTGAAGAGCCGCATTGCCCGTGCCCGGGAGAGTCTTCGCTCCAAGCTAGGCGAGGATTTCAAAGCCTGACGACCACACCCTGTCCAACCTGACCACCTGACCACCTGACCACCTGACCACCTGACCACCTGACCAACCTGACCGCCATGAACGACTCCGAATTTATCGAATACCTCAATCTCTACCTCGATCACGAGATCACCGCTGCCGATGCCGCCCGGCTCGAGGCCGAGGTCCAGCGCAGTCCGGAGCGCCGCCGGATCTACCGAGATTATTGTCGCATGCAGAAGGCCTGCATGTTGCTCGCGAAAGACTTCAATGACGAGGCGGCGAGTGCTGCGGCGCAGGTGCGCGTGCCGGTCGAAGTTGAGGGGGCGCGTCGCTTTTCGTGGGGCACGGGCGTTTGGGGGACGGCGGGACTGTTCGCGGCGGCCGCGTGCGTCGCGATCGTTTTTATCGCTAACCGCAACCCGGGGGCTAGTCCGGTGGGCCGTCCGGTGCCGGATTTGGCCATCGCGCGACCGGTGGTGTCAGCCGTTGCCCCTGCGCTCGAAACGGGTGTCATTTTTGGCCGCAGTGAAAACATTGCAGCTCAGGCGAGTTTTGCCCGCTCCGTGACCGTTCCGGCTGCGCGGCGCAGCGAATTGCAGCCCGGCCTCGCCCTCGGTTCCCTCTCGCTCGGCAATAGTATCGCCGGAGGGGAATCGCCAGCGGAGGGTGCACTTCCTGCGCAATTCGATTGGATGAGTAGCCTCCAGATCGCGCCCATGCAGAGAATGCAGTTGGAAGGCTTCCGTTTCGAGGCGCGACCCACCGAGGCGGCGAAGAACTCCGTCTACGGTGGCCGCCCTCGTCCCGCCCAGCAAGGCGTGGTGGAGATGACGGCTTTTCAAATTACGAAATAGTCCGAGAAATAGTCCGAGGCGGACCCCCCTTCTCCTGCTCGTGATTGCAGCTCGGACTGCAGCTCGAACTTTGTTGGTAGCTCAGTTCAACGCTTTTTTGATGAGAGCTTCGGTCGTTGCTTTGGCCCCGAGGGCGAGCGCGGCGTGGCGAATGGCTTGGTCGGCATCGGCACCTTTGTAACCGAGGGCAATCAGGGCGGCGACGGCGTCGCGATGAGTGCTCTCCCCAGCGGGTGCCGAGGCGGCCTCGCCATTGAGATTTGTCGCGGAACCGTCGGACGCGCCGACCTTCGCACGGAGCTCGACGACCAGGCGCTCGGCCGTTTTTTTGCCGATGCCGGGGACTTTGGCCAAAGAAGCAATGTCCCCCGACCTGATCGCGCCTTCCAACGAGGGGAGGGACAACCGGCCCATGATCCCGAGCGCGCCTTTGGGGCCGACACCCGTTACGTTTTCGATCATCAATCGGAAGAAATCCCGCTCGGCGGGAGTCGTGAATCCGTAAAGAGTCTGGGCGTCTTCGCGATAAATTACGAGCGTATGGAGCTTCACATTGGCACCGGGCAACGAAAGCTTTTCGGCGGTGGTCACGGGGATGTTCACCTCGTAACCGAAGCCGTTTAATTCGATGATCGCGTGCGACAGCGTTGAGGCGGCGAGGGTGCCTTGGATCGAAGTGATCATCAATGAAGTGTCGAGGCGGGCGGGAGGGGCGGGAAAGAGGGGCCGAGGAGAGGGGCGACCGTAGCGGGCGGCTCGGTATTCTCTATTTCAGGCCGAGCACATCCTGCATGTCGTAGACCCCAGGCTTTTGGTGGACGACCCATTGGGCGGCGCGCAGGGCACCACGCGCAAAAATTCCACGGTCGCTGGCTTTGTGCGTCAGCTCGATGCGTTCACCGAGAGCGGCGAACAATACGGTATGATCACCGACGACGTCGCCGCCCCGCAGTGCGTGAATGCCGACTTCTGTCGGCGTGCGCTCGCCGACAATGCCCTCGCGGCCGTGGCGAAGCGCGGACGCTGTCAGTTTGCGCTCTTCCAGGATAATCTCGAGCAGTCGGGCGGCAGTGCCGCTCGGGGCGTCCTTTTTGAAACGGTGGTGCATTTCGACGACCTCGGCGTCGTAGTCGGAGGCCAGCACGCTCGCCGCGCGGCGGGTGAGGGCGAAGAGCAAATTTACGCCGACGGAAAAATTTCCGGCCCACACGCAGGGCACGTGGGCAGCGAGTGCCAGCAGTTGCTTTTTCTCCTCGGCCGCGTGGCCGGTGGTGCCGAGGACGACGGCCTTGTGATTGGCGACGGCGAGCTCGAGCACCGAGCGGGTTGCCTGATGTGAACTGAAATCGACCACGACGTCGCTGTGAGCGAGGCCGGCCGCGATATCGTCCCCGAGGTCAACGGCGCCGCCGATGGTGACGCCCATTTCCTTGGCGGCGTCGGCGAGGGCGTGGCCCATGCGACCGCGGGAGCCGTTGATCAAGATTGAGAGAGGCATAACCGGTGGAATTATTTACCGAGGGCGGCGAGGGCCTTTTCGAGGAGCAGGGCGTTGGCTGCGCTCATGTCGCACAGCGGTGCGCGCACCTCGGCGGACGCAATAATGCCGGCACGAAGGACGGCGACCTTGATCGGCACCGGGTTCGGCTCAATGAACAGGGTCTTGAAGATAGGGTAGAGCTTGCGGTGCAGCTTGGTCGCTTTCGCAAAATCGTTGGCTAAGGCGAGCCGGACCAGTTGCGAGACCTCGCGGACGAAGAGATTCGATGCGACGCTGATCACGCCTTCGGCCCCGACGGACATGAAGGGCAGGGTGAGCGAATCGTCGCCGCTGAGCACCGTAATATCGGAGCCGAGTGCTTGTTTCAATTGATCGACGCGGTCGATGCTGCCACCCGCTTCCTTGATCCAGCGCACGTGGGTGTATTTGGCCCGCAGGCGCTCGACGACGGGCACGCCGATTTCGATGCCGCAGCGGCCCGGGATCGAATAAAGAATGATCGGTCGGTCGGTCGCCTCGGCGACGGCGCAGAAGTGGCGGAAAAGGCCCTCGGGGCTGGGTTTGTTGTAGTAGGGCGCGACGACGAGCATGGCGTCGGCACCGGCTTCATGGGAAAGTTTGGTGAGTTCGACCGCTTCGTGGGTCGAGTTGGAGCCGGTGCCGGCGATCACGGGCACGCGACCGGCGGCAGTCGCGATTACGGCGCGAATGACGTCGAGATGCTCCTCGTGGGAGAGCGTGGGCGACTCTCCAGTGGTGCCGACCGGAACTAACCCGTCGATTCCCCCTTTGATTTGGTAGGCGACGAGTTTTTTGAGGCTGGCATAGTCAACCTGGCCCTGTTGGAAGGGCGTTACGAGCGCGGTGATCGTGCCTGTGAGCGGACGGAGTTTCATGGGAGCGGGCAGTGTTGCCTTGCGGAACAGAGCACGGCGAAATAGGGAATCCGCAACGCTTTTTTACCCATGTCCACCGTCACGCCGCATACCGAAATCATTAACGACCTCCTCAAGCTCGCGGTCGACAGCGGGGCGAGTGACATCATCATTAAGTCCAACAAGCCCGGCTACGTTCGGCTCTCCGGCAAGCTGAAGTCAGTCGATATGGATCCGATTACCTGCCCCGAGGCGGAGGCTTGGGTCGTGGAGCACGTGCCGAACGTATTCCGGTCAAAGTGGGAGGATTTGGGTCAGGTCGACTTCGCCTATGTGGTCGAGGGCATCGGGCGGTTCCGCGTCAACGCGTTTCACCAGCGTGGGCTCGTCAGTATTGTTCTGCGCCACATCAAGGGCACCGTGCCGACGTTTGAACAACTGGGGTTCGGTCAGACGCAAGACGCCTTGATTAAGCTCGTGCAGGCCAAGGATGGTATTCTCCTCATTTGCGGCGCGACGGGTTCCGGCAAGAGCTCGACGATGGCCGCCATGATGAACTGGGTGAATCAGAACATGGACAAACACATTGTGACGATCGAGGACCCGATCGAATACACGTTTCCCGATGACAAGTCGTTGTTCCAGCAGCGCGAGATCGGGCTCGATGTGCCGAGTTTCGAGTTGGCGATCAAGGCCGTCCTCCGGCAAAATCCGGACATTATCCTCATCGGTGAAATGCGCGACCGCGAAACGTTTGAGACGGCGATCAGCGCGGCGGAGACCGGTCATTTGGTGTTGTCCACGATGCACGCCTCGACCGTCGCCCAGTCGCTTACGCGGGTGTTCGAGTTTTTTCCGCCCGAGGAGCAGATCCAAGCCCGACGAGCGATCTCGGGCTCGTTACGCGGGTTTGTTTGCCAGAAGCTGGTGCCGAAAATTGACGGCAACGGACGGCAACCCGTCAACGAAATCCTGACTGCCGATGCGACGGTGAGGAACCTCATTCTCGAAGGTCAGTATGAGAAAATTCAGGGCCTGTTGGATGGGAGCAGTGACTCCGCGAGTTTTTCGTTTAACAAAGACCTTTATCGCCTCTGGAAGGC
>CAMATV010000112.1 GCA_945861235.1 Opitutus sp. GAS368 | reverse complement strand
GAGCTCGGATTGTCCCCGTATGTCTACATCCCGGGTCGGGCCCGCGGTGCCGACCGCTTCAGCCCCGAAGTCAAGTCGGGGATCTCCGCGCGGTTCTAACCGGCACGCCATCGCTGCGACGGTCACGGCGAACCTGAAAATTTCCTTTTTCACCAAACTCTTCCGGTGCGTCGCGGGCATGCCGTTGGTTCCGATTCATGCCGCCGCCGATGACGGCAAACTGCGCATCAGCGTGTTCGGCGCGCACCCTGACGACGCGCAAGACCGGGCGGGCGGCACGGCGGCAAAGTGGGCGAAGCTCGGGCATCACGTGAAGCTGGTCTCCGTCACCAACGGCGATATCGGTCACTGGCAGTCCGCGGGTGGACCGCTGGCGCAACCGCGACTGGCCGAAGTGAAAAAGCGGATGCGATCATCGGTGCGGAGCCGCAGGTGCTGGACATCCCTGACGGGGAACTCATCCCTTCTCTGGAGAGCTGGCAGAAGATCATCCGCCTTGTTCGCGAGTGGCGCGCGAACATCGTCATCGGGCATCGCTCGTGGGACTACCACCCGGATCATCGTTAGGTCGGCGTGCTCATCCAGGATGCTGCTTTTATGGTGACGGTGCCGTATGGCTGCAGCGATGCGCCTCCCTTGAAAAAAAATCCGGTGTTCCTGTATTCCAACGACGGCTTCAAAAAGTCGTATCCGTTTCAGGCGGACATTGTCGGAGCGGTGGACGATGGGTTCGATCTGAAAGTCACTGCCATCCACGAGATGGCTTCCCAGCACTACGAAGGCGGTGCCCCTGGCAGCGCACAGCATGTCAAGAGTGTCCCTCCAGCCACTGATGTCGCCGGTCGCAAAGCCTGGCTGCGCGAGCGCTGGACCCGCCGTCAGGGTGGCGAGGCCAACCTCAATCGCGATCTCCTCATCAAATGGTAGGGCCCCGAGAAACGTGCCGCCGGCGAAGTGCTGCCGAAATTATTCGTCTAGAATACGCCGAACAAATCGCCAGAGTACTCCTGTCTCCCTTTCTGTAACTGCCATGCGAAAGTCGATCTCCTGGGTTCTCGGATTGCTCAGCGCGCTCATGGCTTGCTGGGCCTTGGCTCCGGGTGCGCTCGCAGCGCCGGCGGACTCGGGAGAAGTGTATAAAAGCTCCTATCGGATCGTCGACGTCCATACCCACGGTGCCTGGCCGACGCCGTCGGCCTTGCAGGCCCAATTCGCGGTGATGGATGCGACGGGCGTCGACGCGATCACACTCCTGCTGTTCGATCCGGCGGGTTTTCCGTTCAACGGCGGCTGGTCTGAGCCCAACCTGCGCGCGTGGCTGGAACTTCGCCGGCAGTTTCCGGAGCGGCTGAACGTTTTCGGTACGGTCGATTTCGGTCGCGCGGCAAAAGAGCCGGCGTTTTTCCAGGAGATTGTGACCGAGCTCTCAGCCGCTGCGAAGCTGGGCATGCAAGGGATCAAGATCTGGAAGAACCTGGGCATGCATCATCGCGACGCGTCCGGAGCGCTGCTGAAGATTGACGATCCCCGTCTCGATCCCTTTTGGGCGCAGTGCGGTGAGCTGGGCCTGCCGGTGTTGATCCATACCGCCGATCCGCGGGAATATTGGTATCCGAACACGTATAATACGTTTCAATACAAACAGGGAAATACGGCCAGATACTATGAGCATCCGGTGGTGCCGGGCTGGGAAGAGCTGATCCGACAAAGAGACCACCTCCTGCAGAAACACCCGGCGACCGACTTCATTGCGGCTCACTTTGCCAGTCTCACCAGCGATTTGGACCAATTGGCGGAGTTGTTGGATAAATTCCCCAATTTATCCGTGGAGTGTTCCGCCCGTTTGCGATTCTTTTACCGCTACCATCCCGAGGCGATCCGCGACTTCTTTATCAAATATCAGGACCGAATTCTTTTTGGCTCCGACATTTTTTTGATCGCTGACGAAAAGACGCTGCAAAACGAAACCCCCTTGAAAGCGTGGCGGCAACGACAGACCCGAGCCTACAGCGACTATTTGGAATATTTCGAGACGGACCATATGGTGATGGTCCCCGGCGGTTACCAACCCCAATGGCTGCGGCTCAAGAGCATTCATTTACCTCCGGCGGTACTCGAAAAATTTTACCACGGGAACGCCGAGCGGTTGATTCGCGGATCGGCGCGCGCACTCGCGGCCGGGCAAAGTGAAGGTGCACCCGCCGGATCCATCGCACCCGTTGCCCCGACGGGCGTTCTGGTCAAATGAACCCCCGCTGATAAACATTCGTACTCTGCTCTCTCTCGTCTGCGTCGTCGTCGCAACCGTCGCGGCCCACGCGGCCAAACCCGTGGAGGCGCCGCCAAAGGCCTCCGACCCGTCGCGGATCTTCAAGGCGGGAGCCGCGACCAGCGACATCACGCCCGCGATCGGCGCGCCGACGGTCGGCGTTTGGGCCCCGGTGCCGTCCACGCACGTGCAGGACGATTTGTACCTGCGCTGCCTCGCACTCGATGATGGCGCGACGCGGCGCGGGTTTGCCGTGGTGCACAGCGTGGGCGTGCCGCGCGAAGTCATCGACGTAGCCAAGCGTCTCGTGCAGCAGGAAACCGGCGTGCCGTCCGAAAACCTGATGATGTCGGCGACCCACACTCATTCTGCGCCCAGTGCGCGAGGCGCCAACGCGCTGGTGATGGGCGGTCCGCTTGAAGAGTATCAGAAATTTCTCGCGCGCCGGATTGCCGATGGGGTGCGCCGGGCGTTGAACAACCTGTAGCCCGCGTGCATCGGCTGGGGTGCCGCTCTCGTGCCGCCGCACCTTTTCAACCGTCGCCCGCTGCTCGAGGAGGGCAAGACCGAGACCAATTCGTTTGGTGACCAGGATCGTGTGGTGCCAAAAAGGGAAATCATCTGGATCGGCTCAAGTCGGCGGGTCCGACCAACCCGGAAGTTTATTTTATCTCAGTCCAATCCACGAACGGCCGGCCCCTCGCGCTGCTCGCGAACTACTGGCTGCACTTCGTAGGCGGCCTGCCGTCGGGCCAGAGCTCGGCCGACTGTTTTGCGATGTTTTGCGTCCCGATCCAGCAATTGATCGGAGCCGATGTGCAGCGTTCGCCGCTTGTTGGGATTCTGGCCTGTGGCCCGTGCGGCGACGTGAACAATATCGGTGGCGGAACACCCGGCGTGAATTATGCCCTGGGGGAGCGGATGCGCGCGGTGGTCGACGACGTCGCGCATGAGGTGGCGCGCGTGCACCGCACGCTGCGGTGCCACGACGGGGTAGAGCCGAAAGCCGCCGCGGCCGAGCTTGAGTTGAAGAGGCGTCACCCGACGCCCGAGCTCGTAGCGCGCGCCGGGAGCTGTTGGCGCGTCCGGCCAGCGCCCCGCCGATTCACATCCGCGAAGTGACGTATGCCGAGCGCACGCTGGATGCGAAGAACTGGCCGGATACAGTGAGCATCGTAATGCAGACGTTTCGCATCGGTGGTCTGGGGATTACCGCGGTGCCGGTCGAGACGTTCACCGAGACCCGGCTTGAGATCAAAGGGAAGGGCCCTTTTCAGGACACGTTCACGATCGAGCTGGCCAACGGCAGCTACGTCTACCTGCCGACGCCCGAGCAGCATGAGCTCGGTGGCTACTAAACGTGGCTTGGCCCCAACCGCGTGGAGCAGGAGGCCTCGCGTCAGATCGTCGCCAAGCTCATGGAGCTGTTTCAATCAGTGAAGCCGTGACGACCGGACGTTTCGAGGAGTAAGCCCGCCAATGAGAGCCAAGAGCGGCGCGCCCGTTTTCCATTCGCTCACCTCCGCCAGTGGCTCGCGAGTTGCAGCTCCCTAGGTTTGGCCGGTTTTTACTCTCTGCCACAATTCGGTGAGATCCAACCGTTCTAGCCAGGGTGCCATGGCGGCTTCGTCCAGTCCGCTGGTTTCCTGAATGGAACGAATGTCGAGCGGGTGTTTGGCGGAATGACCTTCGCGGAAATATTCGAGTTTGCGCAGCACGACGTATTCGGGCGGGGCGACCACGAGTTCGAGATGGGGATTCCAGCGTAGACGGCGGCGGCGAGGAATTGCCCAGGCGTGGAGCGGATCGGATCCGACGAGGTAGATGACGGCCTTGTAGCCGGTCTCGTGGTGGATGAGGTTAAAATGGCCGCGTTGATGCCGAGCCTGCTCGGTGCGGATTACCGATTCCGGTGGCACGTAAAACTCTGTCTCAGGGAAGGCTCGAAGCAAGCAGGCGCGCGAGGCGTCGTCGAGCGCGAGCACAACGTCGAGGTCGTTGGTGACACGGGGCTGTCCGTAAAGAATCGCCGCAGTGGCGCCGGTGATCATGTAGGGCGCTCCGGTGGCCTCGAGGCGGACAGCGAAGAGACTCAGCTCATCCGGTTCGAGCATAGAGGATGCGGTCGGCGACGGCGCGGCAGATCTGCGCTTCGCTCCAGTCCGGATGGCGGCTTTGAAAGCCCAATGCGAGCAGGCGACGCATGGTCGCGTTCATACGCAGAGCACACCCGATGCGTTGCTGGGGCGTCATTGCCCGAAAGATGGCCGCCTGGTGGGCGTGTGCGGCGCGTTCGTGTTCGGATAGTGCGGTGGCAGCCATAGGCGAGAGGGAAGGGTGCCGTGCGGGGGCGTGTAAGCGTGCGTATTCCTGCGACGAAGAAACGGAGCGCGAGATGGCGATGGGGAAACCGACACGACAATGGCTCCGGTCGGAGGGGATGTCACTTTTCCGACGCGGACGGAGCGGTGTCACGCGGCACCGTTGCTTCCGTCCTGAACGCCGCCTCCACCAATTCGCGAAAGGCTTTTATGTGCGGCAGCTCGAAGCGGCCTTTGCGCTGGAGGAGCACGAGATCCTCGTAGCCGAATAAATTACTAACGTCGCGCCAGACGATGGGCATTTGGCCGCGCTTCGCCTTCGGCGGCGATGCCATCCCGGGCGCTAGCAGGGCGACTCCGAATCCCAGCGCCACATACCCGGTGATGAGCGGGAGCCGGGTGGCGCTGATTGCGACGTTGAGTCGGTCGAGCACACCGGCACGCGCGAATGTAAGATCGACCTGGGCTCGGTCGGAGGTGTCCTCGCTGCTCAGGACGAGCGGATACCGGGTGATCTGTTTGACCGTGATCCGCTTCGCATTCGCCAAGGCGTGATCGGCCCTGCAGAGCAGATGAATGGGATAGCGGGTGAGCGGATGAATGGCCGCAGCCGCCGGTAATTCATCGGCCATCGTCAGGCCCACGATCGCGATATCGGCCTGGCCCGCCAGCAATGCGGCGGCCGCGGCCCGCGAGGGGCGATCCATGAGCCGAAGTTCGACGTTGGGGAACTTGCGGCGAAACATTGTCACCGGTTCTGGCAAGGCGTCGCTGAGCACGCCGGCCGGCGCGGCCACGGTCAGTTTACGCGGCACTTTGCTTTGTCGGTCCTCGAAGACAGCGCGGAGAGAAAGAAAGCTTTCCACCAACGGTTGGGCCATCTCGACGAGCGCACGTCCGTCCTCGGTGAGCGCCACCTGCTGGCCGTTCGTCACAAGGAGCTGGACGCCGAACTCCTCCTCAATCGATCGCACTTGGCGCCAGGCGGAGACCACGGACAAGCCGAGTGCCGAGGCCATCGCGGAAAAGGTTTTCTGGCGCGATAATTCGACCAACGCACGGAGCTGGCGGAAGCGGAGTTCCTTGAAGAAGTGGCGGTCAGATTTCATGGGAGTGTTTTAGCCTAAGAGTAAACGACGTTACGAAAATAGTCAGGGAAAGTTCGTGAAAGCGCCAGCTCCCGCCGCGTAATCTTTTCCACTCAAAGCGATGAAGTGTTTTTCCCCGTTGATCACCATCTCCCCGTTCTCCCTGGTTTGCACTTGGGCGTTCCTGCCTCCGACTCGGTGCGTTGTCGGCCTGATGTTGGTGGGACTGCTGCTCGCGTTTCCGGTGCTCGCGCAACCGGCTGCCAGCGGGAATATCACGGGCACCGTCACCAACGCGGCAACCGGCCGGCAACTCGGGGGCGCGAGCGTGGCCGTCACCCGCAGCGGTGTGTCCACGGTGACCGATGCAGACGGCCGGTTCATGCTGCGCGAGCTGCCGGCCGGACCCAACGAGGTCACGGTTTCCTACGTCGGGTTGGAAACGATTCGGGAGACAGTGCAGGTGCAACCGGGTGGGCTGCACTCGCTCCGGATCGAGCTCACCTCTCCCATCTATCGGCTCGATACGTTTAAAGTCACGGGCGAGCGCGAGGGCGTTGCAGCTTCGATCACGGCCCAGCGCAACGCCGAGAATGTGAAGCACGTCGCGACGATCGACGAGTTTGGCCTCCTGCCGAACATGGGCGGAGGAGAACTGATCATGCGTCTGCCCGGGGCGGCGGGCTTGGTGGGTGACGACGGCACGGTGGGCGGCATTGCCATTCGAGGGCAGGCGAATGTCATGAACCGGATTACCGTGGATGGCGCTTCGTTGCCCCCGAACGGTCCGATGGACCGAGGCTTTCAAACTCAATTCATCACCAGTGCCACGTTTGACCAGCTGGAATTAATCAAGGGCCACACGCCGGACAAGGGCGCGGACTCCCTCGGTGGCACGATCAATTTTAAGACGCGCTCAGCTCTGAGCATGAAGGAAAAACGCCTGTTCACCTACAACGTTGGTGGCACGTGGGCGCCGGCGTTCACCGCCCATACCCCGGCCCGGCGCGAACGTTCGGTGCAACCGATGGTCAGCGGTACCTACAATGAGGTTTTCAGCGTCCTCGGGGGCGAGCGCAACCTGGGGGTGGCGGTCAATGCATTTTATCAGGACAAGGTGGTCAGCTTTGGACAGAGTGTTACGGCCTACCAGAACACCACCGCCTCTCCGGCCTACGCCTACGACTATCGCACCTCGGACGCCATCCACGAAAGCTATCAGACGGATGTGAACGTGAGGACCGACTTTCGTCTTTCCTCATCGAGCAAGTTCTCCCTTAACGTTAAATCGACTGATCATCTGCAGCCGACCTATGAACAAGCCCAAGTGCGGGCTTTCACCGCGCAGACGATCGCCACCCTGGGGGCTGGCGGACAGCCGACCGGCACGGGAGCCATCCTGCCGGGATATTCCGATTTCATCACGCAGGTGCGCGGGACCGGAGTCGCCGCGTCGCGCCTCGATGTCAGCAACACGGCCTTCGGCTTCATGCTCCGCTCGCGGGGCGCCGATTTCAGGGGCGAGCACGAATTTCAACAGTGGAGCTTCGATTACCACGCGGGATACCAGCAGTCGCACACCAACCTCACCAGCGGCGACGGAGCCCTGGCTTTTGTCCACAGTCTCACCGGCGTCGGTTGGATTCTTGATCGGACCAAGTCGGATCTTTATCCGCGGTTCACCCAGACCGAGGGACCGGACATGACCAATCCGGCGAACTACAGCATCACTTCCGCCGACACCCGCCGCATCAAGCGGGCGGCGGCGATCGAGACGTTTCGCGGCAACGCCCAATACAAATTTGCAACGTCGTTTCCGCTCCTGCTGAAGACCGGGCTGGAGCAACGCACGCAGACCTCGTCGCACGACGGGGGTAATCGCCGATGGAATTATGTCGGCGCCGGCAAGCTGCCTGCCGATCCGTCCTTTCTCAGTTGGGACCAGGCGAGGACGGGGCGCCGGATCCCCACGTGGCACAGCGCCGATTTTTTCGAGAACGACGCTCCGATAAATCCGGCGCTCTGGCAGGAGAACCTCTATTTTCGCGAACAGAGCAAATACACCACCACGGCCAACGTTTCGGAGAAAGTCACCGCCGGTTATCTGATGAGTCACGCCAGGTTCGGGCGTCTCGGCCTGCTCGGCGGACTCCGGGCCGAGCGCACCGAGGTTTCCAGCTTTGGCTGGGTCCGGGCCCGGGTTTTGAGTTCCGCTGCGCAACAGCTCGCCGATCCGATAGGCTCCGCGCAACGTGACTACGCCAATAATTCCCGCCGGATCAAAGGCGACTATGCGAGGAGTTTTCCGAGCGCCCATCTCCTCTACGACATCACTCCCGACTTAAAGGCGCATGCCAGTTGGTCCACGAGTTTTGGGCGTCCGCCGTTTACGAACCTAGTGCCAAACGAAGCTCCGAACGATTCCGCCCGCACCATCACGGTCAACAATCCGGCGCTGAAACCCCAGTATGCGAAGAATTGGGATGCCTCGCTGGAATACTATATCAAACCGATCGGCCTGCTCTCCGTCGGCTGGTTTCACAAGACGATCACGGATTATATTGTTGCAGGAATGGACGCTGGCACGGTCGGAAACGGCACCGAAAACGGTTACAATGGGGAATACGCCGGCTACGGTATCCTCACGACGACCAACGCTGGTACCGCATTCGTCCAGGGCTGGGAAATCAGCTACCGGCACCAGCTGACCTTTCTGCCCCGGCCTTTCAATGGTTTGGGGATCAATGCGAACTATACCACGCTGACCACGCACGGGAATTACGGTGGTGCCGGCTATCGCACGACCCGCGAGATCATTGGGTTCATTCCGAAGGTCGCGAATATCGACCTGACGTACAAGTATCGGGCGTTTAGCTCGCGTGTGCTCCTGAGCTATCTCGGCGACTATATCACGACCTCCAATGCTACGTCACCGGCGCTCAATGTCTATCGCTACCCCCGTAAGTCGGTCAATGTGGGTCTGGGGTGGCAGCTCCGGCCCAGCGTGAATCTTTTTTGCGAAGTATCGAATGTCTTCAATGAACCGCTGCGGCGATATATGTATGACCGGTCGCGTTTGAATAACACGTCGATCACCGGCACGCT
>CAMATV010000111.1 GCA_945861235.1 Opitutus sp. GAS368 | reverse complement strand
ACGCTCAACGACATCCTCGCGACGGTCTGAGCAGTGTTTCCGTCGTAGGGCGTCAGTCTTGCTGTAGCCGCTCCGTGGATTGCTGTTGGCCCGGTCGCTGAACGGCTCAACCGACCAGCGGCCGGTTCTACAACCGTAGGCCCAACACGACGTCTGTCCTTCGACTAGGCTCGGGGCCCTAGCAGGGTCGAAAGGGCAAGACAGACGCCCACCACGAGCCCGCGCTTGACTCGGTTCCCAAATCGGGAACTTTCCTCGGTCAGACATGCGCGTCATTTCGCGGAAAACTCTAACGGATTTCTGGGAGAAACACGCCGACTCCGAGCAACCACTCAAGGCTTGGTTTCACGAAGCCAAACACGCCGACTGGCAATCATTCAACGACATCAAAGCCCGCTATCGCTCCGTCGACCTTCTGCCCGGCGACCGCGTCGTCTTTAATATCAAGGGCAACACTTACCGTCTCATCGTCCGCATCCATTTCAACACCGGCATCACCTTCATCCGCTTCATCGGCACCCACGCCGCCTACGATAAGATCGACGCCACCACCGCCTAAACCCACGTTTCGCCATGAAACCCAAAGTCCTCAAAACTGATCGCGACTTCAAAGCAGCCCTTGCCTACGTCGAGTGCCTGATCGACCAGTCCTCGCCCGACGAGTCCGAGCTCGAACTATGGTCGCTGCTCGTGGAAGATTACGAACAGTCTCATTTCCCCATCGCCACTCCCGACCCCATCGAGGCGATTCGCTTCCGTCTAGAGCAAGCCGGCCTGCAGACCGCCGATCTGCTCCCCTACCTTCAGAGCAAGAGCAAGATTTCCGAAGTCATGAACCGGAAGCGACCGCTTAGCCTGACGATGATTCGCGCGCTACATGATGGCCTGAAAATCCCGGCTGCGATCCTCGTACAGGAATCAGCGGCGCCAACGACGCGCGCCCGTCTAACAAATCTCCGACGCAAAGCTCATCGGCGAAACCACCCCGTCGCCGCCTGAGGCAATGCTGCCCGTTCTAGCCATGAACCCGCCCATTGCTTCCGGCGAAATCCTTCTTGAAGAATACCTCACTCAGATGGGGAATTCTCAAAACGCCACCGGCGCGGCACCCTGCGCGATCAACTGAGAGCCGGACGGGGAGAGCCGGACGGGATCAGCAACGGTCTTTCAGGCGAGCTTAAATTTTGGGTTTTTTAGGAGGTGGTTAAGGAGGATGATGAGTTTGCGCATGAGGGCGATGAGGGCGAGTTTCTTGGCTTTGCCGTCGGCCACGAGACGGTCGTAAACCGCTTTGAGGATCGGGTTGTAACGGGCGGCCACGAGCGCGGCCATGTAGAGCACTCGCCGCACCTGCTTGCGGCCTCCGTGAATGGTGCGGCGTCCCTTGTGCGCGCAGCTGTCGTGGTTGTAGGGCGCGAGGCCGCTCAGCGCGGCAGCTTCACCGCGGCTGAGCGTGCCCAGTTCGGGCATGGCGGCGAGCAGCGTCGCCGCGGTCACCGGGCCGATCCCTTTCACTTCTTGGAGGCGTTCGCTCTGGCGGTGCAGCGTGGCGTCGTCGGCGATCTGCGCGGCGATCAAACGGTCCAACTCCTCGAGCTGCTTGACCAGCGTCTTGCGCAGGCGCTGCCCGAGCTTGAGCACGGCTTTGTCGCGGCTTTGGGCGAGGCGTTGGTCCTCCATCGCGAGAAGGTCGACCACCTGCTCGCGGCGTTGCACGAGCGCGGCCAGTCGCTCGCGCTCGACCGCCGGCGCGGCGAGCGGCGCGGGCGTGAACACTTCGCCGAATTGGCGCAGCACGACCGCGTCGATCGGATCGGTCTTGGCCAGCCGGCCCTGCGCCCGTGCGAAGGCGCGCACGCGCGCGGCGTGCACCAGGCTCACGGCGAGGTTGGCGGCCCACAGCGCGGCGAGCAGGTCGCGTTCGTAGCCGCCGGTCGGCTCGCAGATCACCTGCACGGGTTGCGGCAATTTTTTCAGGGCCGTGAGCAACGCGGCGCGGCCCGCCGGGTCGTTGGCGTAACGGCACGGGGGTTGCCCGGCCAGGGAGACGTCAAGGGACGCCTTCCCGATATCAATGCCGGCATAGGCCGGGGACACAGTCGTAACTGGCGTGATCTTGTCTGCAGTAGTTTTCATAGGGCTCTGTCTTGCAATACGAGCTGACGGCCTTGCGGCCGACGCTCCACCAACGGTTCGAGTTTAATGAAGAATCCCGCGCCGACCTCGCTGACCCACGAAGTCGTTTGCACGCCTCCAGGTTTATTCGGTCTGACGCGGAAAGGTAGTCGCACACCCGGATTGGTGGCGGCTTCCTCCGACGAGTTAGTCACCCATTCTCGGAAGCCGCCACCAATCCTTACCGTTCAAGATACAAGGTTTTAATTTTTGATGTTCACGGAGGGTCCGGGACGGGGCAGGGGTCCGGAAAAAGGTCTGGAAAAAGGGTCGGGCCTTGATTTTTGCAGTTTTTATTCAAGCAGCAGCGCTTCGGGGTGAGCCGATGGGGACCATATTCGCAGAAAGAATTAACGCGCTTTCTCGATGATCGCAAAAAGCAAGGCCTGACTCTTTCCTGGCCCTCTCAACCTACTTCGTCCTGCGCCTTGTCCGCTTCACCGCCGGCGGTTCGTTAAGCGTCACATCCAACTGGCTGGTCGCTGCCGAAATGATTGCCAGCGGAAGCGTCACCGTACCGTGGGCTTTATAGTAGCGCAGCAGCGCGAGCACCGCGTTATGGGCCAGGGTTGAGGCCGGGATGCCGACCGTAGCCGCCAGTTCGTCCAACTCGCGCACCTGCGTGTCGTCGAGCCGCACCATGACGGGGTTGGTCCTTTTCATGCGACGAGCAAAGCAGCCGCTAACCGAAAGTAACTTTCCCTGTTGCTAACTAATAGCTGCTTTGAGTTGCTAGCCGCTTCACCCTATTTTGCTTGGCCAAAAATTGGCCGCCAGCCCGAGTCGTTCAGCGGCGATGCACCCGTTGAGACTCCAAAACGCAGCCCACGCAACTACCGCACGTAAAACATCCGAAGAAAGACTCCTGCCAATGAACGCCGTCAAATGGGCCATCGCCAGCCTCGCCTTCACCGCATCGCTGTTTTCTCAGGCTCCGACCAACGGTTTATCGGTGTACCTTCCGCTCAATGGGACGTCGACCGACTTGAGCGGGACCGGAAAGCAAATCACGGCGCAGGGAATGACCTTCGCGTCGGGGCCAAACTCCACGATCAACCAATCTGCCTACTTTAATGGGGCCAGTTCGAAAATCGACTTTGCTCCAGCCCTTAACGGAACGGCAGAAATCACCATCTCATTTTCGGCGAAGAACCCTGGCCCCACACCGTCGGCCAATCGCGCTCCATCCCAAAAATCGATTTCCAAAAAAAATGCCGTCCCACCCTCGACCTACGCCGACACGCCGCGCAGGCCCGGCAGAAAAACTAACAAAACACGGCAAGCCCCCTTTTTTTCGCCCGCATTAGGAAATAAAGTTAGGACCTCCCCTAAGGACCTTGCTGCCGATACAGGATGCGGGGCTTTCCCAAAAAATAGCAGATTCTTTTTATGCATATATTCGCGAAGTTAGCTTTAGTTAACGCCTG
This sequence comes from Opitutus sp. GAS368, assembly GCA_945861235.1. Lineage (GTDB taxonomy): Bacteria > Verrucomicrobiota > Verrucomicrobiia > Opitutales > Opitutaceae > GAS368. The sequence goes on along the minus strand of CAMATV010000111.1, from coordinate 5,301 downwards.
TCTGGTAGGCCTCGCTGTAGGACAAGATCTTACGACTGGCCTTGTGGGGCGCTACCCGCTCGATGGCACCGGACAGGATCTATCGAGCCAGAATAACCCTCTGCTCATGTACAATGTGCAGCCGGCCACAGACCGAAGCGGAAATACGGCGGGAGCTGTTTATCTGAATGGTTCTACGTCTTGGATGGTGAGCACGGCTGATTCCGCCATCTCTGGATCCATGCCGAGGACGATCTCTGCGTGGATTAAAAGTGACGACTTCGGCTTTTATAAGGGAAACCCGATGGTTATTGGACTTGGAGATAAGTCTTCTACGGCGACACTTTTTGACCTCTCGCTCCAGTCACCTGGTCCCAGTAATAACGGTTGGTCGGGCGTTCGAACCGCGGGTGTCTTCCTACACGGCAGTTGGATGAACGCCGACACGTCTTCTAGGGGTGTCGTCACTTCGGTCACTTGGGCGCATCTGGTTGTCAGTACGGATGGGTCTCTCGGAGGAGTTAGAATTTACGTTAACGGGGTAAATCAGCCGCTGCTATTGGCGTTTGCCGATGCCTCCCAACGTTTCTCGACGGTAAAAACTAAGATGCGGATCAGCACCGGTTCCGCCGCTGGTGGCCCAAGTAACGAGTCTTATATTTGGTGGAATCAAGGCTTTAAAGGCAGCATGGACGATATTCGGATCTACAGTCGCCAGCTTTCTGACTCCGAGGTCGCTGCGCTTTACCAGCAGTCTTCCACGGCTAATTCTGCGTCAACGATATCCACGCAACCCTCGGGTCAGTCGCTGTTGGTCGGGCAATCATTCCAGCTAAATGTTACCGCCTCAGGCTCCTCCCCGCTTTCCTACCAATGGCTGAAGAGCGGAGCCGTCATCGCTGGGGCGACCGCGTCCAGCTACTCAGTCGCGAGCGCAAGCACTGCGGACACGGGCGCCTATACGGTCACAATCTCAAACTCTTTCGGGTCTGCAACAAGTTCGCCCGCCACGGTGACGGTAACCACGCCGACGCCGCCAACGATATCCACGCAACCCTCGGGTCAGTCGCTGTTGGTCGGGCGATCTTTCCAGCTAAATGTTACCGCCTCAGGCTCCTCCCCGCTTGCCTACCAATGGCAGAAGAGCGGAGCCGTCATCGCTGGCGCGACCGCATCCAGCTGGTCAGTCGCGAGCGCGAGCACAACGGACACGGGCGCCTATACGGTCACAGTCTAAAACGCTTTCGGCTCCTTAACAAGTTCGCCCGCCACGGTGACGGTAACCACGCCGCCGCAGGCTCCAGTCTTCACGCAGCAGCCAGCTTCAATCGCGAAGACCGTCGGCTCTTCGCACTCGTTTTCCGTTTCAGTCACGGGTTATCCGTCACCCGCGCTGCAATGGCTTAAAAACGGCGTTCGCTTGAGCGGCCAGAACAGTGCAACGCTGACTTTCGCGAGTATCACCGCCGGCGACGCCGCGAACTATACCTGCGAGGCGTCCAACGCCTCCGGCACCAATACCAGTCAGCCAGCGGTGCTCTCCGTAGGGCTGGCGCCTTCGGTCGTCAGATCCCTGCCGGTAACGACCGTAGAGGCCAAAATCGGCGATCCGCTCCGCATTGACCTGCCCCCGCTCGCCGGCACGACGCCGCTTTCTTACCGTTGGAGTCTTGGTTCCAGCGTCATCGCGGGGAGCGGTGATGTCTTGCAGATCGGCGCGCTCACGTCCGCCGGCGCCGGCTTGTATTCCTGCACCGTCAGCAATGCCTACGGCAGCGTGCAGATTGATCGAGTGAGGGTCACGCTTGTGGAGGCACCGCGGATCACATCTCAGCCAGCTTCCGCCACTCTCATACATTCGGGCTTCAATGCCACTTTCAGCGTGACCGCCTCCGGTACGCCCTCCCCGACGTACCAATGGTACCGCAACGAGGTCCTGCTCAGCGGCCAAACCGCTGCGCAAATCACCCCGTCCGGCAGTTCGGCAGCTCTTAAGGCCGGTGGTTACTACTGTGTGGTCACTAACCGCGCCGGCTCCGTACGCTCGGCGACAGCGTTCATCACGCTCCTCGGCCAGCCCAACGACACACCGTCGATTACGCGTACGGTCCAGCAGCAGGAAATCGGCCGCTCGCTCTACTTTGCTCCTTCTGACACGGTCTTTGTCCCCGGCTTGGGCCAGGTGACTTCACGTTACTCCACTTTCAGCAGCAACGGTTCCGGCACCAATCGCACCACGAACGGCACCTCCTTCCTTAACGGTGAAGTCAGGCCCCGCGCTGGCAGCGTAAAGGATTACGAAGGCAACTTTGAGCGGAGCACCCCCGTGGGGTTGGTCGACTACGGCAATTTTGTCGTAACCTTTCCGGCGGGGGACGCCGATGGCAACGGCATCAACGATGCCTTCGATTACCTTCAAGCTGGCAACGTTACCGCTTTAGGTTCGGGCTACGATCATTACAACGGTGGCCCGTTTTCGGCCGAGGCACGCTTCACCCGCGCGGCGGGCGAGGTCAAAGGCCGCTATGCCCTCAAGACCATAGCGGCCAGCGGTAATACCGCGGAGGCTTCGGGCGATTTCTACGTCGGCGGCATAAACGGAATCCGCATCGGCAGCAGCACGTACGTGCGCGACGCCTTCATCGCCATGAATGTGCGCCCCTCCAGCGTCATGAATGTGTCGCTTGCGCCGAATGCCGCGCTAGGGCCAAACATTATCGGCGCTCCCTCTTCAGGGAGTTTCAATTTCACGGTCACCGACCGCGACACGGTCGCCTACAGCGCCTTCGAATTCGTTAACACTTCTGTCAGCCCGCCCGCCAGATACTCCGTGCGCGCTGGCACGCTGAGGCGCGTTGGTCGGGTCTATAGTGGCTCGCTGGACTACGTGGATGGCCGCACTGGCACGGCGTTTGTCGATTACGCATCCCACTATTTCACGATCACCGATCTCAACGACGCCGACAGTGATGGTATCCCGGATCTCACTGACGATTTACCCACGGCGGCGCTCGCGAGTTTTTCCGGTACGGCGCAAACCCTCGAACCGGGTGCGCGGCTTGAGTTGACTGCGAGGGCACAGGATCCGGTCATTTTCGTCTGGAAGAAGGATGGGGTCGTGCTGCGCACCAGCGCCAACTCGTCGTCCGACACCTTTGTCATTCCGGAGGTCACCCGCGCGGACACCGGAGCTTATTGGGTCGAACTCACCAACGGAGCGGCCAAGACCTCAAGTTACATATTCCCAATCGTAGTGAGCTCGAGTACCGTCTTACCCGCCATCACCGTTCAACCGGTGGCGGCGCAGTTGTCGGCCGGCGGCAATTTGATCCTCAGCGTCGCCGCGAACGCGGGCAGCTCGGCGCGCTACCAATGGCGCAAGGATGGGGTGGATATTCCCGGAGCAACGGGCTCGATCTACGGCAAAGTTTCCCAGAACACCACGGAGGCGGGCCACTATTCTGTTTTGGTCACGAACGAGGCCGGAGCGACCCTCTCCCAGCTCGCGAGTGTCGCCTATCGCACCGCATCGGATTCCCGACCCAGACTTAGCAACCTCTCGGTGCGAACCCAGCTGAGACCGGCCCAGCCGCTGATCGTCGGGGCGGTCGTTTCGGGCACGGGCAAACCGCTGCTGTTGCGTGCGCTCGGCCCGGCTTTGAATCAATTCGGCTTGCAGGGCGTCCGTGAATCTACACTCGAGCTCTATAATTCGAACCAAAAAGTCCTCACCCAGCAGGGTTGGGAGCCGGCCCTCTCGACGATTTTTCCGCTCGTCGGCGCCTTTCCCCTCACCGCTGGCTCCACGGATACAGCGATGGTGCGGAGCATGGGCGGAGCCTTCACGATGCACACCTCGGCGGCCTCGGCTGGAGCAGCACTGGTAGAGCTCTACGATGCCGACGGTGGGTCCGACCAGCGGTTAATTAATCTTTCGGTACGCAACCAAGTCGGCGTGGATAGCGATATCCTGATCGTGGGGCTAGCCGTGGGCGGCACGGGCCGGATCAATCTCCTGCTGCGCGCCGTCGGACCTATGCTAGCCGCCTTTGGCGTCCAAGGCGTCCTCCAAGATCCGCAGGTCACCATCTACAGAGGCGAGACGGTGATGGCGACCAATGACAATTGGAGCGCCGATCTTATCCCGGTTTTTACGCGGGTGGGAGCGTTTGGCCTAGCTGCGGGCAGCCTCGACGCGGCGCTGCTGTTCAACGCCGACGCCGGATCGGTTTACACCGTCCATGTTTCTGGGGTCAACAACGGCACGGGTGAAGCCCTAGTGGAGGTCTATGAGGTGCCCTGAGCGTGGCTAAATGGGCGCAAAATGCGTTGAGCGATTTGCGATTCCACCGGCCGTCTCGCCAATATCTGAGCGCAGGATTTCGGATGACTGCGGCAGGGCATGGTGGACCGAACCGGAATATTTTCCCGATCGCCGGGGCAAGTGCATCTGTCGCGGGGCAACCGACGGTCCGTATTTTCCTCAACAACCGCCGCCCTGCTTTTGAGACCTCGGGCCAACAGACGACTCGGGCGCATCTCCCGCGGTCGGTTGCCCCGGAGGTCACCCGCCCGACAGACCGACGACACTCCCGCGCTATTTTTGAGCGACGGGAAGGCCGACGCTCCTGCGGAACACATGCCGCTTCCAACGGCCGCCCACTGGGAGATGCACCTTGTCCTCTGCAACCTCCAGAAACGCATCGCCACGGGCAGCGCGCCTGTCTTGCCTACCACCCTTCGCTCCCGCCCATGCGCCATTGCATCTACCCTGGAACTTTTGACCCCATCACCTGCGGACACCTCGATGTGCTCGCCCGTGCCGCCCGTCTTTTCGATCGCGTGACGGTCGCGGTCGCGGAAAACGCCGGCAAAGCCCCGCTCTTCACCGCGCAAGAGCGCGTCGCCATGATTCGCCCCAACGTCGCCCAATTCCCCCATGTCGCCGTGACCACCTTCAGCGGCCTGCTGGTCGAATTTTGCATGGAGCAAAAGGCCGACGCCATCATCCGCGGCCTGCGCGCATTGTCTGACTTCGAATTCGAATTCAACATGGCCCTGATGAACCGCCATCTGGAACCACAGATGGAAACCCTGTTCGTCATGCCGAACGAGCAGTTCAGCTACACCAGCTCCACCCTCGTCAAACAGGTCGCAAAATTCGGCGGCGACATCGCGCATTTCGTCCCACCCAACGTCGCCACCGCACTCCGCACGGCGTTTCAATCCGCCTAAGTTCACGGCCTTTTGGCTCGAAATTTTCCCCGCGAGCCGACGTGCTCGCGAGATGACGCTGCCCCCGTTCCCCGTTCGATCGCTGTT
>CAMATV010000110.1 GCA_945861235.1 Opitutus sp. GAS368 | reverse complement strand
CGGAGTTCGAGCGTGTAGGGAGAGTAACGGAAGAGCATAGCGCGGGAGTTGAGGGACGATCGGGAACCACGCAACCCACGAAAGACACGCCCACGGATCGAGCCACCCAGATCGAGCCGAGGCCGCTTACGGACAATGTAAGCTGCACGGAAACTCAGGTTGGTTTTCCGCGGGCGGGTCTACGGCCCATTTGTTTTCAAGATGCGCGTCATCCCGCCACCGGCAGCTTGGAGGTCGGAGCCCCGCAGCCCCTCACTTCTTCGTCTCGTCCACCACGAGCAGACGCACGCGACCTTCCCGCCAGAGCTGCACGAGGATTTTGGGCCCTTTGATTTCTTCGCTCAACTTCACCGCTTCCTCGACGGTGCGCGCGGCGCGCCGATCGAGCTCAAGAATAATATCCCCCGGCTGAATTCCGGCGCGGGAAGAAGGACCGCCGGGCGCGACACTCGTCACCAACACGCCTTGGATACGCGACGGCACATTCAACTGCTCGCGGATTTCAGCGGTCACTTCATCGATCGACACATCGTCGAGCACACCCTCGGTGTCGGCGATATCGCCGGCCCGCTCGGTATTGTTGGCGGCCTTTTCGGCCGACGCCGAGCCGAGCTTGACCTTCGTCTCGGCGGGCTGGCCGTCGCGCACATAGGCGATCGTCACTTCCTTGCCCGGGGCGAGGCGCGCGATCATTTGCTGCAACTGGCGGTGGTCTTTGATCTCGGTCTGCTCGACGCGCGTCACCACATCGCCGCCCTTGATCCCGCCTTTGTCGGCGGGACCGCCGGCGCGCACTTCACTGATGAGCGCGCCCTGCTTCACGTTAAACGCCGCGATCAGGTCCGGCTCGAGGGGCTGGGTCTCAACCCCGAAGAGCGCCCGCTCAACGCGGCCGTTTTTCACCAATTGCTCCGCCACGAAACGCGCGAGATTCACCGGAATCACGAGACCCAGCCCGGCGTTCCCATCGTCGCGCTGAGCCCGGGCCGCGTTTATTCCGATGAGGCGTCCATCGGAGTCGAGCAGCGCACCGCCGGAATTGCCCGGATTGATCGCCGCGTCGGTCTGCAAAAAATCCTCCGTGCCATCGTTCGCTCCGTCGCGACCGAGGGCGCTCAAAATTCCGCGACTCACGGTGAGTCCACGGCCGACGGGATTACCCAGCGCGAGCACCACGTCGCCGAGCTCCAACTGGTCGCTGTCGCCCAGCGTCGCGGGCGTGAGGCCCGTCGCATCAATCTTCAACACGGCGACATTCGAGCGCAGATCACGCCCCACCACCGTCGCGGTGTATTCCTTGCGCGGATCGCCGAACGCGACCTTCACGTCCTCCGCACCCTCGATAATGTGACTGTTAGTGATAATATAGCCATCGGCCGAAATCACCACACCTGACGCGGGACTCGACGTTGGCGCGGCGCTTTCCGCGGGGCCCGGACGAGCCGGCACCGGCGCTGGCTGCCGCCGTGGACGCTGCCCCGGCCCCTGGCCCTGTCCCGGCATCCCCGGGAAACCGCGTTGCAACAACTCCTCGAGACTCGGCGTGCCGCTCGCCGCCGGAGCCGCGCGCTCTTTCCGATTCACGATGACGGCGACGACACTCGGGGAAATTTTCTTGATCACGGCCGAATAACTCAGGCGGTCGGCGCGATCGCGATTCGGCGCCTTCGCTTCGCTGACCACCACCAACGGCGCACGCAGCTCGGCCTTGTCCTTGTTCTTATCCTTGCCCTTTTCGGCGGCGCGCAACGCGAGACCGGCACCGTCCACGAACGTCAGTGCGGCGGTGAGGAAGAGGGTTTTGGCGGCGAAGCGGGTGTTCATAAGGATCGAGGAAAGAAAGACGGGCGGTGATTCGTCAAAGCGAAAGGCCGGACAGTGCAGCTCCGATTTTCGTTTCGCAACCCGGTTCCGGCGTTGGCGCGCACTACGACCACGGCCGCCCACGCCTCGAACTGTCCGGCCACCCAGCCGGTTGACCGGCCCGACGATTTTTCGCGCGAGTCGTTGCTGGGCGACTGGTCGGTCGGGACGACCGTGCGTTAGCGTGGCACCACCGCCAGGTGTTCCTCTACACGCGCAATCAGATGAAGGAACCGCGCAGCATGATCCTTACGAGCACGTTTGGGTGGTGAGGCGAATGGCGAACGCCGCGCCGGCCGCTCCTTCCGGCGTCAGCCCGCCCTAGTCGTTGGCTGGGTGGCGGCAGGGAAAACCCAGGTGGCCGGCCGTTCGCCGATTCATCTCGCAACGCCGGAATTGACCGCGGCCCGCGCGCTGCGTTATCTCTCACTTCTTATGTCCGCCGAATCATCCGCCACCACCACGCCCGCTGTCTCCATGGACAGCATCGTCGCGCTCGCGAAGCGCCGCGGTTTCATCTTCCAGTCCTCCGAAATCTACGGCGGCTTCAACGGTTTCTTCGACTACGGCCCCCTCGGCAGCGAGCTCAAGAAAAACATCCGCGACTGCTGGTGGAACGACATGGTCCGCCGCCGCGAAGACGTCGTCGGCATCGAAACCTCCATTATCATGCACCCGAAGGTCTGGGAGGCCTCCGGCCACGTCGCCGGCTTCAGCGACCCACTCGTGGACTGCAAAGTCTCCAAACAGCGTTTCCGCGCCGACCAGCTCTTCTTTTCCCCGGTCACCGTCGACGGTGCGATCGTCGGCTACGTCAGCGCCCTGGAGAGCGAGGACACCACGGCGAAGCTCCAAGCCGCCGCCGAGACTTTCAAGCGCAGGAAGGCCATCGTCGGCACCCTCGCCCCCGTGACGCCAAAAGATTTCACCGAGGCCACCTCCGACCAGATCCCCCTCATCCCGTCCCCCGGCACCGGCGAACCCGGTAGCCTCACCGAGGCCCGCGCCTTCAACATGATGTTCCAGACGAACGTCGGCGCCATGACCGATGGCTCGTCCGTCGCCTACCTCCGCCCCGAAACCGCGCAGGGCATGTTCGTCGATTTCAAAAATGTCTGGGACACCGGCCGCGTGAAACTCCCGTTCGGCATCGCCCAAATCGGCAAGTCATTCCGCAACGAAATCACCCCGCGCAACTTCATCTTCCGCTCCCGCGAATTCGAGCAGATGGAGATGGAATATTTCATCCACGAGGACGCCGATTGGTCCCAATGCCACCAAGAGTGGATCGAATGGTGCCGCCAGTGGCTCATCTCCGTCGGTCTCCCCGCGTCGAAACTTTCGCTCTACGCGCACAAAAAGGAGAAGCTCGCCTTCTACTCGAAGGGCACGACCGACATCATGTTTGAGTATCCTTTCGGCGTGCAGGAGCTCTGGGGCATCGCCGCCCGCGGCAATTACGACCTCGGCCAACACGCGCTCGCCTCCGGCAAGCCGCAGGAAGTGTTCGACGAAACCTCCAAGAAAAAATTCGTCCCGCACGTCATCGAGCCCGCCGTCGGCGTCGACCGCATTCTCCTCGCCGTCCTCTGCGCCGGTTACGCCGAAGAAGACGTCACCGACGACAAGGGCAACGTCGAGAAACGCACCGTGCTCCGCCTCTCGCCGCGGATTGCTCCGGTAAAAGTCGCCGTGCTTCCCCTCGTCAAGAACAAGGAAGCCCTCGTCGGCCGCGCCCGCGCGCTCTACAAAAAACTCCAGCGTCGCTACGCCGTCTTCTTCGACGACAGCGGCAACATCGGTAAACGCTACCGCCGCCAAGACGAGATCGGCACCCCGTGGTGCGTCACGATCGACTTCGAGACGATCGAGCAACCGGGTGATACCTTCACCCTCCGCGAGCGCGATTCCATGGCCCAGCGCCGCATCACCGAGGTCGAGCTTTTTGCTCTTCTCGAAGAACACGTTTACTAATCCGTCGGGAGCGAGGGCGTCCTCGTCCGCCGGTTCGTTTCATTCCTTTCAGTCTCCGGACGACGTCGTCCGCGCTCCCAACCACCATGTCCGCCAAACCTCGCCATCAGGTCGTCCGCAGTATCAAGACACCCGAGTCGCTCGCCGCGCTCCGCACGTGGCTGGCCACGTTTGAAGAGTCCGTCCGCAAACGGGGCACGAGCAGCTACGAAACCGGCCAAGTCACGGCTCTGCGCGGCAATGCCGACCACTACGTCGAGGCCGACATCACCGATGAAGAAAAACTCCTCATCACCCTTTTCCTGACGCGGGGCAAGTGGACCTCCCGCTGTGCCTGCGAACGCGCGGCGGACTGCAAACACATCTACGCCGCCGGACTCGCTTGGCTCGCCGCCGCCGCCAACGAGGTCACCGCACCCGATCCCGACGCCAAGCCCGCGATTACGCTGGCCCCCATCTCCACGGTCCCACCGCCGGTCGCATTCGCACCACCGCCCGAAAAGAAATCTTTCCGCGAGGAGTGGACGCCCGTGCTCGCCGCAAAACTCGGCCGGGCCCTCACGCCCGCGGAGGGTAGCCAGCTGGAAAACCTCGCCGCGCTCTACGCCGAATTTGCCCAGGCCCACGGCACGCTCTATCCGGGTGCCTTGCTGCGTCATGGCTTTGAACATACGCCGCCCCGCGGCGCCCCGCTCTACGCGCCCGCCTACCCCGGCTGGTGGGATCACGCGACCGCCCCCGCCAATCCCTGGGCACTCTGGCAATACATCTCCCACGACTACGAACTCGCCGGCCACACCCTCCCGAAAGTTTTCCGTCCCCTCACCCACACCGCCGCCACGCGCGCGACCATCGCGGAACACCTCCTCCAGCACGATCTCGCCACGTGGCAGCGCGCACTCGCCGCCTCCGACGACACCGGCACCCCCGCCCGCACCCATCCCGCCACCGTCGAGCTCGCCGGCCTCCGCGCCCGCGTGCGCCCCGAGGGCGGTCTGCTCATCGAAGTGCGCCCCGGCACCGGCAAGTCGTGGCGCTCGCCGCCGCAAAAATGGTTCGTTGCCCTCGCCTCCGCCCGTCCCGTCGACTTCGAGCACCTCACGCCTCCCGAGTCCGCCCTCGCCCTCGCCCTCTCCGCCGAATCCCGCGCCGGCCTCCAGCCACCGGCCCTGCGCCAACCCCTCGCCGCCGAGGCCACGGCGAATATTTTCCGCACGCGCGCCGCCCGCGAGGCCATCGTGCTCCCCGAAGGCCAGCCCTTCATCCTCGAGCCCACCCCGCTCGTCCTCGAAGCGAGCTTCTCCGCCAGCGCCCCCGAACGCCTCGATCTCCGCCTCGTCACCCCCGACGGCCGGAGTGCCGCTCGCGCCACGCTCGTGACGCTGCGTCCGACGCCCATCTACTATTTCGAACACCGGGTGTGGTCCGGTCCACCGCCCACCCCCGCCACCCCGCTGCCGACCGCCGCCCTCGGCGATACCCGCCTCATGTCGCGCCTCCGCGCCGTCGGCCTGCGCCTCCCCGCCGCCCTCGAAAAAAACGTCCGTCGCATCCCGCTCCGTCCGCTTCTCAAGTGCTGGCTCACCCCCGCACCCGAAGATGCCGACACGATGCTCTTCCACGTGCAACTCCTCGCCCGCGCCGACGACCACCCGTGTGAACAACACTGGATCTCCACTGGTTGGCAGTGGACCGCCCGCGGAGCGCCCACCCTTCGCCGCCCCGCCGACCCGCTGCTCGAATTCGATCTCGGCCCCGCCCAGGCCGCCACAGTGCGCCTCGCCGATTTCTCCCTCGTTTGGCAGGAATGGGCCGGTGATTGGTCGCGCCCGGTCACGAAGACGTTTCCCGAGGAATTTGTCGCTTGGCACGCCACATTCCCTCCCGGCCTCGGCGTCGAAGCTTCGCCCGGCCTCGCCAATCTCCTCGGCCCGCCCCTGCGTGCGCACGTCGAATTTTCCGCCGCGCACGCCGAGAGCGCCGGCCAAGACTGGTTCAATCTCACCGTCAAACTCCGCGTCGAAGACAGCAAACTTTCCGCCGACGAAATCGCCCTCCTCATGAAAGCCCGCGGCAAATGGGTCAGCCTCCCACGCCACGGCTGGCAACGCCTCGAGGTCGTCTCCGACGAGACCGACGCCTCCACCACCGCCGCCCTCGCCCGCCTCGGCCTCGACCCCGCCGACGTGCTCGCCGACGGTCGCCCCGCGACGCACCGGATCCACGCGCTCCAACTTGCCGCGGAGGCCGATCTCCTCGAGACCCGCGACGCCGCCCTCGCCACCGCCCTCCGCCGCCGCGTCGCCTCCCTCGCCGCGCTCCCGCCGCCCCCGCTCCCCGCCGGCCTGCGCGCCACCCTGCGACCGTATCAACAAGAAGGATTCCATTTCCTCGCCCATCTCTCCGCCCTCGGCCTCGGCGGCATCCTCGCCGACGACATGGGTCTCGGCAAAACCGTCCAAACGCTCGCGTGGCTGCTCTACCTCGCCGATGCCCGTAGCGGCGAGCGCGAGCAAGCCGACTCCACCGCCACGCCCTTCCGCGCCCTCGTCGTCTGCCCCAAGAGCGTCACCCACGGCTGGCTCGTAGAAAGCGCCCGCTTCACGCCTTCCGTCAACGCCACCGCCTTCAATCCTGCCCTCGCCAATCCCGACACCCAACTCTCCTCCCTCAAGCCGCAGTTGCTCGTCGCCAACTACTCCCAGCTCCGCATCAACTCCGAGTGGTTCCGCGCCCAAAAGTGGGATGCCGTCATCCTGGATGAAGGCCAGTTCATCAAAAATCCCGGCAGCCAAGTCGCCTCGGTCGCCCGCGCCCTCCTGAGCCGGCACCGTCTCGTCCTCACCGGCACGCCGATCGAGAATCGCCTCACCGATCTCTGGAGCCTCTTCGCCTTCGCGCAGCCCGGCCTTCTCGGCACGCAAACCTCCTTCCGCCGCCAACACGACCAGGCCGACGCCGAGGCCCTCGCGCGCCTTCACCGCCGCGTCCGTCATTTCCTGTTACGCCGGACCAAGGCCGAAGCCGCCCCCGACCTCCCCTCCCGCACCGAAGATGAAATCATCGTCGAACTCGAAGGCGAGCAACGCCGCCTCTACGACGCCGAGCTCAAACGCGCCCGTTCCCAACTGATGGGCGTGGACACCAACACCGCTCTCGCCGCCGTCCGCTTCAACGTCCTCGCGAGCCTCCTGCGCCTGCGCCAAATCTGTTGCCACCCCGCGCTCGTCGATCCCGCCCACCGCGACCTCCCGAGTGCGAAACTCGACGCCCTCCTCGAACGCCTCGAAGAACTCCAAGACGAGGGTCATCAGGTCCTCGTGTTCAGTCAGTTCGTAGGCATGTTGGAACTCATCCGTGACCGGCTCGTCGCCGCGAATATCAATTTCCTGATGCTCACGGGCGCCACCGAAAACCGCGCCGAGCTCGTGGATGAATTCCAGCGCGACAAAACCAAAACCGTTTTCCTCCTCTCGCTAAAAGCCGCCGGCTTTGGACTCAACCTCACCGCCGCGAGCTACGCCATTCTCTATGACCCGTGGTGGAACCCCGCGGCCGAAGCCCAAGCCATCGACCGCACGCACCGCATTGGCCAAACGCGCCCCGTGATCGCCTACCGCCTCCTCGCCGAGGGCACGGTCGAAGAAAAAATTCGCGCATTGCAGAAAGACAAAGCCGCCCTCGCCGCCGCCGTCGTGCAGGAAGAGTCTCTCGCCAGCATCCTCGACCTCGACAGCCTGCGCTCGATTTTGGAGTAAGGCCGACGTCCTTTGAGTTTTTGACTTCTGGTAGTGGCTTTTCGACTACCAGTAGCCGCGAGCGTGAGCGCGGGGTGTTTCGACGATCGTCCAACGATCACGAGACGTTGGTATCATCCCCACGTCCTTTGTTTTTTTGACTTCTGGTAGCCGCGAGCGCCAGCGAGTGATGATCCGTCCACTCCGCTGGCGCTCGTGGTTACCCGGCAAATCAAAGTCTGAATCTTTTGGGCGATTGATATTACGCGGATGCACCCGGATGAAGGCAGGCGTTGAACCGCTGATTTTCGCTTATGTTTCGGCCTCGGAAGATTCACCTGATCGGTGAATCAAAAGAGCGACATAATCAAAAGAGCGACGACACAGGGTTTTCTCTGCGTTCCGGTGGCGTCTCTGCGGTGCAAACGGATGGGAGTGGAGCGCCGAACCCGAATATTTCACGCCCCGGACGCCTCGGAGAGGCGTCCCTGCCTTTCGGGCTGACAGTAGGGACGGCTCTCCGAGCCGTCCGTGGTCGTTCGGAAAAGGCATCAGCGTGTTCAACGGTTTCATCGTGCATGTGAAACATCCGGGCTAGACGGAGGGGGCACCGCAGAGACGGACGGGGAATCTCGCAAGCAGGCAGCTGCCGGATCGCAATGACGACCCACCGGAAACCGCGAGAAATCAAATTTTGCGCCTTAGCGGAGCGCCCTTCGCATCAGCTCCTACTGCTTCTTCTTCTTCGTGGCGGCTCCTACTGCTTCTTCTTCTTCGTGGCGGCGGGCGGCTTCGGATCGAGATTGGCCGCGATGTCTGCGGCGGTGACGGTCGACGCCACGCCGTCCTTCGGCACCTCGACTTTGGCCAGCCAGAGAATCGCATTGAGGACGAGTTTGCGCTGATCCTCTTTTTGCCAACTCGCGTGATGGTGTCCGCCGGTGAAACCGAAACCGCGGCTGCCGTTGGCGTTTTCCGTTACCCACATGACGTGCTGCGGCGTCTGGTTGGCGACCAGCTCGCGAATTCCGGGATTGCCCGAGTGTGCGCCGTCTGGCCGGCTCATCGTGCTCGGCGGCGGTACATCCGTGAGAATCGGCGTCACGCCTTTCATCCCGGCGCGGAAGCGCATGTTGAAATACCATTCGTCGTTCGTCGTAAACGGCTTTACGCCGCGCGTGACGGCGTGCACGGGCAATGCTTTGAAATTCCCATCCCAGTGTGGATTCACAGACCAATTGATTTCGAAAGCGCCGCCAATCCAATCGAGCCACTCCGCCTGACCTTTGTCCTTGGTCGGCTCGACCGCGTAGTGGAGCGCACCCAGACCCGCCCCTCGTTTGATCTGGCG